>NZ_JBFUKA010000082.1:0-19358 GCF_056401085.1 Nocardioides sp. P4_G4 | reverse complement strand
CCGTCGGTGACGGTGTCGAACGGCTCGGCGCCGGTGGCGCGGACGAGTCGGGGCGGGCCCACGTACGCGGTGAGGTCCTCACCGCCGAGGGGGACCTGGTGGATGACGCTGACGGCGTTGTAGATGTCGGTGAGGGCATTGACCCGCGGCAGGCCTGCCCCAGCGCGTCGAGTGAGCGCTTCGAGGCTGTTGCGGGTGCGCTGGGGCTTGGCGCCGAACGCGCGGTAGGCCTCACGCCATGCCGCCACGTGCGACAGCTCCTCCACGGGTGCGTCGGCCAGGAGCTCGCGGGCCACGTCCTCGGCGCGTGCAAGGAGCACCTCGCTTGCGCCTGCACCTGCGTCGGGTGCGAGGCCGTCGACGGCGATGAGCAGGGCGCGGTAGTCGGGGCGTAGGACGGCGACCGCATCGTCGATGCTGACACCGGCCAGGAGCTCTGCAAGCTCGTCACCGGTACGAAGGTCAGTCATGGCTGGCCTCGGTCTTCGTGCCGGCGCCGACGCCGGGCTCGAACACGGTCAGGGAGAACCTGGCCTGTTCCGTGCTGTCGTTGGCGTAGGAGTGCGGGACGTCGCTGGTGAACGAGATGGCGTCGTCGACGTTCAGGACTTCGCTGTGCTCGCCGACGGTGACGGTGACAACGCCTTCGCGGACTTGCAGGATTTCCTTGGTGCCGCGCACGTGGGCTTCGCTGTCGTGACGGTCTCCGGGAGCGAGCCTCCAGTCCCACAACTCGAGGATGTCGGGGGGTGTGGTTCCGGCCAGCAGCACGCCGCGGCCCCCGCCCTCGCCGGTCCACAACGCGGGTGCCTCACCGGCTCGGATGACCTTGACGGGCTTCGTCTGAGGCACCGCGACGAGGGCCTGCAGGCCGATGCCGAGGGCGTCGCTGAGGCGCAGCAGCGTGGTGACGCTCGGGTTTGCGGTGCCCTGCTCGACGTTGATGAGCATGCGGCGACTCACCCCGGACTTCTCGGCAAGCTGGGCGAGCGTCCATTCGCGTGCCTGGCGCTCAGAACGAACCTTTGCGCCGATGGCGGCCGAGAGATCACTGGCATTGATGTCCACAAGTGCACCATAGTGCATTGTCAGTGCAACGCACCGCAGACGAGAAGGCCGGCCTCCGAACGCGTTTACCCAATTGTTGTCGTTCGAACACACTTACGAATACCGTCCGTCGCCGGTAAGGTACGGACTACGTTCCATGAAGTCACCGGGTAGTCGAGCTGCCGAGCTGGTGGGGCGAGTTGCGAGGGTGAGTAATAGTCCGGAGACCGGGCCTCCAGGAGCGACGACCGTTGTGAGTCACGTACGCACGTGATGAGCCGTCGTCGAGGGGAGGTCCAGCATGATTCATCCGATCGTGGCTGCGGTGGACTCGGTCCGTTCGACGTTGAAGAGCGTGGGTGACGCCAACCCCACCTTCATGACCACCGATGACAAGGCCGCCGCGCTGAGCGAGCTGGTCCGGGCCGAGGGACAGCTGGCCGAGCTGCGCCTGCGGATCCTGGCCGATTCCGGCGACCTCGCCGTGGCGACCGCGACGAAGGATGCAGCCGGATGGCTGGCGAAGGTCACCCGCACCCGATTCGCCGATGCCCGTGCCGACCTGGCCCTGTCGCGCGCGTTGGACGGCGAGCACCCGGTCCTGGCCGCTGCGATGCGGGAGGGTGGCGCGACCCTGGCGCAGGCGCACACCATCCACCGCGTCCTCTGCGCGCTCCCGTCGCGCATCGACGCTGACACTGTCGCTCACGCCGAGGCACACCTCGTCGCGCAGGCCGCACACTTCGGGCCCAAGGAGCTCGGCCGACTCGGTCGACACATCCTCGAGGTCGTGGCACCTGAGATCGCCGAGGAGGCGGAGGCGCGACGTTTGGCCGAGCTCGAGGACAGTGCCGCCGACAAGACCCGGCTGACGATGCGTCGCCTCGGTGATGGCACGACTCGTGTCTCCGGGCGGGTGCCGGACGCCGCCGCCACCCGGCTGGCGACCTACCTCGAGGCCTACAGCAACCCCCGTGCCGCTACCGACAGGCACCAGGACGAGACGTCCAGTGACCCGTTCACGAGGCTCCCCTACCCCAAGCGGATGGGGCWGGCCTTCATCCAGTTCCTCGAAGCTGCCGACCGTCGGCGGCTGCCGATTCACGGTGGCGACGCCACCACGGTCGTCGTCACCATCCCGCTCGCCTCCCTGCGGGCAGAGCTCGGTGCGGCCGACCTGCTTGGCTCCGGCCTGGTGCCGGGCGACGAGCTGACCGGCGACCTCATCACCGTCGCCCAGGTCCGACGCCTCGCCTGCACCGCACAGATCGTCCCCGCCGTCCTCGGCGGCGACAGCATCCCCCTCGACCTCGGGCGCGCGCGCCGGCTGTTCTCGCCCGGCCAACGCAAAGCACTCCTGATCCGCGACAAGACCTGCAGGGCAGAGGGCTGTGAGGTCCCGGGGACATGGTGCGACGCCCACCACCTCGACCCGTGGTCGACCGGGGGCAGGACCGACCTCGACAACGGCGTGCTCCTCTGCAACCACCATCACCACAGGGCGCACGACACCGGCTACCGCACCGACCGCCTCGCCAACGGCGACATCATCTTCCACCGACGCAGGTAGAGCGGTCCGTGCCGGTTCACCGCGGCCGGTCGACCAGCCCCGCAGGTCACCAGGGCGAAGGCCGGTAGTCCTTCACGAAGCAGCCGTAGAGGTCCTCGCCGGCCTCGCCCAGCACGACCGGGTCGTAGACCCGCGCCGCGCCGTCGACCAGGTCGAGGGGGGCGTGCCAACCCTCGGCGGCGATCCGCAGCTTGTCGTGGTGGGGCCGCTCGTCGGTGATCCAGCCGGTGTCGACCGCGGTCATCAGGATCCGGTCGGTCTCGAACATCTCGCCCGCCGAGGTGCGCGTCAGCATGTTGAGCGCCGCCTTGGCCATGTTGGTGTGCGGATGCCCCGCCCCCTTGTAGCGGCGGGAGAACTGCCCCTCCATCGCCGAGACGTTGACGACGTACGCCCGCTGCGACGTCGCGGCGGAGGCGGCGGCCGACAGTGCGGGGCGCAGGCGCGAGACCAGCAGGAACGGCGCGATCGAGTTGCACAGCTGCACCTCGAGCAGCTCCAGCGGGTCGACCTCCCCGACGGTCTGGGTCCACGAGTTGTTGTCCTGGACGTCGGGCAGCAGGCCGCCGGCGTCGACGGCGGTCCCGGCGAGGTGGGCGTCGAGCGAGGCGTGGCCGGCCGACAGTGAGAGCGCGGTCAGGGTGGCGGCGTTGTGGGCGGCCAGGGCCGAGGCCTGCGACTCGCCCTCGTGGTGGGCGACCGCGGTGTCCGAGAGCGCGCCCGCGATGACCGCCGGGTGGGCCTCGCTGATCCGGTCGAAGGCGACCATCTCCGGCAGCACCCGGCCGTCGGGGAGCGGAGCGTGCTCGGCCTCCACCAGCGGGGCATAGGAGCCCGGCGTACGTCGCACGGTCTGGCACGCGTTGTTGATGAGGATGTCGAGAGGACCGCAGGCGGCGACGTCGTCGGCCAGCGAGACGACCTGGGTGGGGTCGCGCAGGTCGATGCCGACCACCTTGAGGCGGTGGATCCAGTCCTCGCTGTCGGGCAGGGAGGAGAAGCGGCGGACGGCGTCCTTGGGGAAGCGCGTGGTGATCGTGGTGTGGGCGCCGTCGCGGAGCAGCCGCAGGGCGATGTACATGCCGATCTTGGCGCGGCCACCGGTGAGCAGCGCGCGCTTGCCGGTCAGGTCGGTGCGCTGGTCGCGCTTGGAGTGGCTCAGCGCCGCGCACGAGGGGCACAGCCAGTGGTAGAACGCGTCGACCAGGGTGAAGTCCTGCTTGCAGATGTAGCAGCCGCGCGGGTTGATGAGCTCGCCGGCGAAGGCGCCCGGCGCGATGGAGACCAGGGGGATGCCCGACGTCTCGTCGTCGATGCGGACCGGTGAGCCGGTCGCGGTGAGCTCGGTGACGGCCCGGTCGTGGGCCAGCTCCTCGGCCCGCTTGCGCAGCTTGCGCTCGGCCTTGATCGACTTGTACATCCCCGACGCCGCCCGCTTGACCCGCACGTGGTCCGGGTGGTCGCCGGGCAGGTGGTGGACCTGCTGGAGCACGCGGAGCGTGGTCGCCAGGTCGTCCGGGTCGATGCCGGTCTCGGTGTCGGTCCCGGGCTGCTCAGTCACCGGAGGATCGTACGGCGACCGCACCGGGCGGGCGGATTCGCCGAGGCCACGCCGGTCGACGTACGGACCGACGGAGTCGCGTCAGGCGGTGCGCTCGCCGGCGGTGTCCTGCTGGCTGGCCAGGCGGACGCGGTCGGCACGCAGGCCGTGGGCGACGCCCCACAGGACGGCCTTGGAGCGGCTGTCGACGTCGATCTTGCGGTAGCAGGACCGGATGTAGGACTTGATCGAGTTGACCGACAGCGACGTGCGCTCGGCGATCTCGAGGTTGCTCAGTCCCATCGTGATGAGGGACAGGACCTCGGCCTCGCGGGCGGTGAGCCCCTCCTCGCGCCCGGGCCAGTCCCCACCGACGAGGCGGTTGCCCTTGGGGGCCGGGGAGACGATGACGCGACCCGAGGCGACGGCCTGGAGGGCCTCGACCAGCTGGGAGGCGGTCAGGCTCTTGGAGAGGTAGCCCGACACGCCCTGCTCCATGGTCTCGCGGGCCAGCCAGGGCTGGAAGTTCCACGTGTAGACGACGACCTTGCCGACGCGCGGGTTGTTGAGCAGGCGCGCGAGGCCGGGCCCGTTGCCCTGCCCCATCCCGAACGTGTCGTACAGCGCGATGTCGACCTCGTGGATGATGTTCTTCTGGGCGGCGAGCTCGACGATCTCGATGCGGTCGCCGTAGTTGCGGAGCATTGCGTCGAGGCCACGGACGACGACCTCGTCGTCGTTGACGAGCGCAACTCGGATCACCATGGCTGCACTGTACGTCGCCGACCGGACTGTATGTTCACCTCGGTCGTTGATCGACCAGGTGTCAGACGAGTGCCGGACGAGCAGGAAGACGGGGACTTCGGGTGCAGGACCATGCGGTCGCGACGCCGACGGCCGGCGTCGTACCCCCTGTCGGCGGGCTCGGTGTCCGGTGCGAGGGAGTGGTTCACCTCTACCGCACCTTCGGCGGCCACGACGTCGTCGCCCTGCGCGGCGTCGACCTGGCCATCGCCCCGGGGGAGCGCGTCGCCTTCCTCGGCCCCAGTGGCTCGGGCAAGTCGACGCTGCTGACCCTCCTCGGCGGCATCCAGAAGCCCAGCGCAGGACGGATCTTCCTGGGCGACGAGGAGATCTCGCGGATGGGTGAGCGCTACCTCGCGCGGATCCGCTCGCGCAGCGTCAGCACGATGCTGCAGGGCGCCACCCGCAACCTGCTGCCCTACGCCACCGCCCGGCAGAACATCGCCTTCGCCCGGCTGTCCCTCAGCAACGCCGAACGGCGCGACGCCATGCTCGACGGCGAGCTGCTCGGCCGGGTCGGTCTCGAGCAGCAGGCCGACCAGGTCGTCTCGACCATGTCCGGCGGCCAGCGCCAGCGCCTCGCCCTCGCCTGCTCGGTGGCCACGTCGCCGCGACTGCTGCTCGCCGACGAGCCGACCAGCCAGCTCAGCCACGAGGACCGCGACCACGTCCTGCACCTCATCCACTCCCTCGGCGACGACTTCGGCACCACCATCGTCGTCGTCACCCACCAGCCCGAGGTGGCCGCGACCTTCCCGCGCACGGTGACCATGAAGGGCGGCCGCGTCGGCGCCGAGGGTCGCGAGGGCTCCGAGTACGCCGTCGTCGGCGAGGACGGCGTGCTGCACCTGCCGGCCCACGTGGCCGCGGAGTGGCCCCCCGGCACGCTGGTCCGCTTCGAGGAGGACGAGTCCGGTCGCCTGGTCGTCACCCGCTCCAGCGCAGAGGGAGGCCCCGCGTGAACGACCTGACCCTCGAGAACGTGACCTACGTGGCGGGGCGCACCCTGCTCGACGACGTCTCGCTGACCTTCCCGGCCGGGCAGGTGACGGCCCTGTCGGGACCGAGCGGCTCGGGCAAGACCACCCTGCTGTCCATCGCGGGCGGCCTCCTGGCGCCCACCTCGGGGACGGCGGCGTACGCCGGCACCTCCACCTGGACGGGCACCGGCGACCCGCGCCCGGAGGTCGCCTTCGTCCTGCAGGTCTACGGCCTCGTGCCGATCCTGTCGGCCCGCGAGAACGTCTCGATCGCGCTGCGTGCCCGCGGCGTGGCCCCCGTCGACGCCGACGAGCACGCCGAGGCGGCCCTGGCCCGGTTCGGGATCGCCGACCTCGGCGAGCGACAGGTCGAGGAGCTCTCGGGCGGGCAGATGCAGCGCGTCGCCTGCGCCCGTGGCTTCGTGGTCGCCTCCGGGGTGCTGCTCGCGGACGAGCCGACCTCCGAGCTCGACGAGGGCAACCGCGGCGTGGTCCTGGCCGAGCTGCGCGAGGAGGCGGCGCGGGGTGCTGTCGTCGTCGTCGCCACGCACGACCCCGCCGTCGTCGAGGCCTGCGACGTGCACTTCGCGCTCGACGAGGGCCAGCTGGTGTGACCGGACCGGTGGTGCGGCCATGACCCGCTTCCTGCGCGGGGCCTGGAGCCGTCGCGGAGCCCTGGCCACCCTGGTGGCGATGACGGCCGTCGTCGTCGGGGGCGCCGTGGGCGTGCTCGGCTTCGCGGCCGCCGCCGGCACGTCCCGGCTGCTCGCCGCACCCCTGCTGCTGCTCGGGGCCGTCGCCGTGCCCAGCATCGGGGCCGAGCTCGCGACCGCCCGCCGCGAGGAGATCGGCCTGGCCCGGCTCCGTGGCATCCACGGCGCCCGGCTGTGGCGCCTCCTGCTCCTCGAGCCCCTCGGTGCCGTCGTCGTCGGCACCCTGCTCGGCCTGGTGCTCGGCGGCCTGGTGACGGTGTCGTCCACCGCGCTGTGGCTGGGCGAGGCGGCCGACCCGCTCGACCGGACCGCCGTCCTGACCGCGCTCGGCACCGCGCTCGCGGGCCTGCTGATCGTCGTCGTCTCCTCGGCCGCGGCCCTCCGCGAGCCGCTGGCCGTGCAGGTCGCGACGCGGCAGCGGCCCCGCCGCGCGACCACCGTGGTGGTCTTCCTGAGCGTGCTGGTCATCGTCGGCGCCGGCGTCGCGGCGTACCGCTCGCGGACCGCGGCCACCGACGACCCGGACGTGCTCGTCCTCCTGGGGCCGGCCCTGGTCGGCCTCGCCCTGGGGCAGGTTGCGATCTGGCTGCTGCGCCTCGGTGCCCGCGTGTCGACCGTCGGCACCGGCGACCGGGGGATCGCGCCGTTCCTGGCCACCCGGCGGCTGGCCCGCGCCGACGACCTGGTCACCCCGCTGCGCCTCGTGGTCGCGGCCGCCGTGGTCGCCACGCTGGCCACGACCGGCGCCCTGGCCGTCGACAGCTGGACCGACACCGAGTCCCGGATCGCCGGCGCCGGACCCACCTCGGTCGCCGTCGACGGCGGGGCCCTGGAGGCCGTGGCGCTGACCCGCGACCTCGACCCGAGCGGCGAGCACCTGATGGCCACCGCCGTGGTGCCCAACCTGGACCGCCTCGCCGAGCGCCGGGCCTACGTCGACGCCAGCCGCTTCGCGGCGGTCGTCGGCGACTTCTACGACGGCACCCCCGTCGAGGATGCGGCCCGCGCCGTGCCGGACCTGGCCGCCGACCTGCCCGACCTGACCCTGCGGGGCGCTCGGTTGACCGTGTCCGCCTCGTCCCTGCTGAAGGGCAGCGGCGACAGCCGCGGCGTCACCCTCGAGGTCGTCTACGTCGGCAACGACGACGCGCGTGGGTCCGTCCTCGTCGACCTCCCCCTGGAGCGCACCGGGGCGCGGGTGACGCGCAGCGTCCGCCTGCGCGGATGTGCGGACGGCTGCCAGCTCACCGGGATGTCGGTGAGCCGGCTCTTCGGGAAGCGCAGCGGCGTCTTCACCTTCGACACCACCCCGGTGACGGTCCTCCTCGAGCGGATCGAGGTCGGCGACCTGGACCTCGCCTCGCTCGCCTGGCAGCCCGACGCGGGCTCCATCCGCAACAACCTGAACCGTCAGTTCCTGCGGGGCACCGTCGACCCCCTACGGCGGGTGAGCGCCAACCGGCCCGACGGGCTCGAGGTGTCCACGCTCGTCGACGGACCGACCGGGCTGGTGCTGACCGCCGCCACCGAGCCCCTCCGCGTGATCTCCGCCGGCACCCCCGACCCGGCCCCGCTCGACCTCGGCAGCGGCGAGCGCCCCGCCGACCCCATCGGCGAGTACGCCGCCCTGCCGCTGGTCGGCGGCGTGGGCGTGCTGGCCGACCTCGCGGCCGCCTCCGTCGCATCGGGACCGACCGTGCCCAGCGCCGAGGTCCGCATCGTCGCGGCGGCCGACACCCCCGGCGCCATGCTGGACCAGGTGGTCGCCGCCACCGGGTCGCAGCCCCAGTCCCTCGACGACCTCCGCGACGACATCGGCACGGCCGCGGGTGCCGCCCAGGCGCGCGCCTACGTGCTGACCGCCGGCGCCTGCGTGCTGGTCGCCCTCCTCGCGCTCGCCGCGGGGGTCGCCCGGCACCGTCGCAGCTACCGCCACGACGTGGCGGCGCTGCGGGTCATGGGCATCGGGGTCGACACCGCCCGCCGGGCCGGTCGCACCGAGCTCGCTGCGCTGGCCCTGCTCGTCGTCGTGGCCGTCGCCGTCGGCGGATGGGTGGCTGTGCAGCTCCTGCTGGGCGGGCTCCCGCTGATCACGCCGACGCCTGCGGCCCAGCCGCTGGACACCGGCGCCCGGGTGCCTGCCCTCGCGCTCCCGGCGGTCCTCGCCGCGGTGGCCGTGCTGGTGGTCGGCGGGCGTGCGCGCGCCGTACGCGACTCGACCACCCGACCTTCCCTGCTGCGTGACGAGGAGCGCCGATGATGCAGCTCCTCGCCACCGTGCTGCGCGGGCTGCGAGCCCGGGCCCTGCTCAGCGTCGGCTCGATCGTGCTGACCGCCCTGGCGATCGGGTCGGCGGTCCTCGGACCGATCTTCTCCGAGGCCGTCACCAACTCCTACGTCGTGACCCGGCTGCGCGAGGCCCCGGCCGCGGCGACCGGGCTGACCCGGGTGCTGGACCTGAAGTCCCAGCTCGACCCGCAGGCCGCGCGAGACCTGGCGGTCACCGAGTCGCAGGCCCTCGACGAGGGCCCGTGGGGTGAGCCCGTCACCACCCTGGTGTCCGAGCGCTACAGCGCGCTGCGCGGCGTCGTCACCTTCTGGGCGCGCGAGGACGTCTGCGACGGCCTCGAGGTGACCGGTCGCTGCCCCAGCGCGCCCGGCGAGGTGCTGATGCTCAACACCGACGCCGAGAAGAACGGTGCGGTGGTCGGCGAGCCGCTGGAGCTGCCGATCTTCGAGCCGCAGGAGATCGAGGGGCAGTACCCCCGCCCGCCGCTCGACGAAGTCACGGTGGTGGGGACCTACACCACGCCGCAGTCCGACGACGTCTGGCAGCGTCCGACCCTGCTCACCAGCACCAACGAGCAGTCCAGCCTGTCGGGGGGCTACAAGCCGTACCAGCCGTCGCCCCTCATCACCACGTCCGACACCGTGGCCTCGCTCGGCCCGGGCGAGTGGTCGGTGCGCGTCGACACCCCGCTCGCCGTGCCCGCGGACCTCACCCGCAGCGACCTCGACGCCGCCTCGGCGACGGCCGCCCGCCTCGACGCGACCACCGAGGTGGCGGGTGGCACCCTGACCGGCGACCCCGACGTCAACAACCTCGGTGCCGTGCGCGACGAGGTCCGCGAGCAGCAGGCCACCGCCCGCGCGTCCATCGCGCCCGCCGTCCTGTCGCTGGTGCTCGTCGCGCTGGCCCTCCTGATGCGCCTGCTGATGGCGGCCAGCGAGATCCGGGTGCCCGAGCTGGCCCTGGCGTCCCTGCGCGGGGTCTCCTCGCGCAAGCTCTGGGTGCTGGGCCTGTCGGAGCCGCTCGTGGTGCTGGCGGTCGCGACCCCCGTGGGTGCCGCGCTGGGCCTGGGCATGGGCTACGGCCTCACGCGCGCCTGGCTGGTGGAGGGCCTGCCGGTGCCCGTGCCGTGGGTGAGCTGGGTGGCCGCGGGGCTGGTCCTGCTGGCCGCGATCGGTGTCGCCTGCGTGGCCGTCGGCCTGGTCGTCCGCGACACGCTCGCGTCCCAGCTCTCCGGCGTACGTCGCCCGCAGGCCTCCCGCCGCTGGTCGGTCGTGGCCCAGCTGGCGCTGGTCGCGCTGGCCCTCGCCGTGCTGTTCTCCAAGCTGGCCTCGGGCACCCAGGGCGACCCGGACGCCACCGACCTGGTGCTGCCCGTCCTGCTGGCCATCGTCGCGGGGCTGGCCGCCACCCGCGCCACCGCCTGGCTGGCCACGTGGTGGACCAGGCGCCGCCAGTACACCCGCTCGCTCGGCAGCTTCGTCTCCGCACGGGCCATCTCGCGCCGCCAGGAGGGCACCCTGGTGATCCTGCCGGTGACGGCCGCGATCGCGGTGGCGGTCTTCGGTGCCGGCGTCTACGGCTCGGCCGCGACGTGGCGGGCCAGCGTGGCCGCCACCGCCTCGCCCGGCGAGGTCACCTGGGCCTCCCCGCTGTCCCTGCGCGACACCCGCGACCTGACCCGGCGCATCGACCCCGACGGCGAGTGGGTGATGACCGCCGCCGAGGTGCAGAACCCGGGGGCCAACTTCTCCATCGTCGACGCCGACCGGCTCGCCACCATTGCGGTCTGGCCGCCCACCTGGACGCCGGGACAGAGCGTGGAGGAGGTCGCCGCCAGCATCGCGACGCCGGGCGTCGTGCCGACCCTCGTCGGCCGCAGGCTCTCCCTCACCATCGACAACCGGGCCCGCACGTCGCGCCCCCTCGCGGTCGAGGTGCGACTGGGCTCGGTCGGCGGCACCCCCGAACGCGTCTACCTGGGGCCCTTCCCGCGCGGTGAGCACACGATCACCGAGCGGTTGCCCAGGACCTGCGCGACGGCCTGCCCGCTGGAGGGCATCACCCTCGGCGGCGGGGCCGGCACCACGATGGAGATGGACGGCCATGCCAGCGTGGTGGAGATCGCCGTCGACGGGGCCCCCGTCGACGGGGCCATCGACGGCGCGGCCTGGGTCGCGGCTCCCGACTCGCAGGCACCCACCTCGATCGCCGGCCTGGACGCCGACGGCGGGACTATCGACCTGGAGCTCGACACGGACGGCGGGGTGGGGATGGCCMGCCTCACGTCGGGCGGCATCACCCTCAAGCGTCCCGCGGTCCGGGGCGTCGACGTCTCCGACGAGGCGATCGAGGGCCTCGACGGGTCCGGCGTGATCGGCGTGGAGCCGCAGGGCACCGCCGAGGGGCTGCCCTTCGTCGGCCCGACCGGCCTGCTGGTCGACTTCTCCTCGTTCATCACCGACCGGCCGGTCTACGACAACCTCTTCCAGACGCGCGTGCTCATGCGCGACGAGGCGCCGGCGGAGGTCCGCGACGCCCTCGAGGAGTCCGGGCTGACGGTGGAGACCACGCTGGCCACCGAGCAGCGGGTCCTGGACCAGAGCGCCTACGCCCTCGCCCTGCGGCTGTACGCCGTCGTCGCGGCACTCGTGCTGCTCATGGCGCTGGCGGGCCTCTTCGTCTCCACGGCGGTCCAGCTCCCGTCCCGGCGCCGGGACGCGGCGGCGCTGCGCGTGGTCGGCGTACCCCGGGGCGCCGTCATGTCCGCCGTCGCCCGCGAGTTCCTCGTGGTGCTGGGCGGCGCGGCGATCGCGGGCATCCTGGCGGGCTCCCTGGCCCAGTACGTCGTGCTGCGCACCATCACGCTCGGCTACGTGGAGGACCTCTCCACGCCCCAGCTCGTCGCCGAGATCTCCCCTCTCCGTCTCGTGGCCCTGACCGCCATCGCCGCGGTCGTCCTGGGCGTCGCCGCCTTCGTCAGTGCCTCGCTCACCGTGCGCGGGGCGCGGGGGTCGACCCTGCGCGAGAGCGCTCGCTGACCTGGATGGCGCCGAGCGGGCACTTCCGTGCGCTGGATGGCGCCGAGCGCGCTGTTCCTGTCAGCTGGGCGGGGCCGCGAGAGCAACTGGCGGCGTACGACGGGTGGATCGGCGTGATCCCTGTCGTCCGCCGCCAGTTGGTGAGGCCGCGAGCAGGTCCCTTGTCGCCCGCCGCCAGTTGACGGGCCTTCGGCGCCCGGTCGGCCGCGGTGGCGGCACCTCGCCGGCGATCGCCGGATCCCGCGCGGTCCGCCGCCGGCAGCTGGGCGGGGCGAGCGAGAGCAACTGGCGGCCTACGACGGGTGGATCGGCGTGATCCCTGTCGTGCGCCGCCAGCTGACGAGCGTGACGCGGCTCAGGCGGCGTCGAAGCGGAAGCCGACCCCGCGCACGGTCCGGATCCAGCGGGCCTCGCCGTGCTCGCGCAGCTTGCGCCGCACGTTGGCGACGTGCACGTCGACGAGGTGGGTGTCGGTCGCGTGGTCGGTCTCCCAGACCTCGCGGAGCAGGTCGTTGCGGCGCATCACGACGCCGGGCCGGGTGGCCAGCGCGGTGAGGAGGTCGAACTCGGTGCGCGTCAGCTCCACCGGCGTCCCGTTGACCTCCACGTCGCGGGCGTGCCGGTCGAGGACCAGGCCGGCACCGCCCTCGATGCGACCGTCCGTGTTGACGCTCGGCGGTCGCGGGGCGGCCGAGGAGGAGCGGGGGCGGCGGAACATCGCGGCGATCCTGGCCTGCAGCTCGCGCGAGGACACCGGCTTGCCCATGAAGTCGTCGGCACCGGCCTCGAGCCCCAGCAGGAGGTCGATCTCGTCCTGCCGCTCGCTGACGAACATGATGTAGCAGTCGCTGGCCGACCGGATGCGCCGACAGACCTCGAGGCCGTCGATGTCGGGCAGCGACATCTCGAGGATCACCAGGTCGGGCTGGAGGTCCTCGAAGTGCGCCAGGGCGGTGCCGCCGCGGGATGCGGTCGAGACCTCGAACCCGGCCCGGCCGACCACCTCGCTGATGGCGTCCCTGGTGGCCGGGTCGTCGTCGACGACCACGGCAGAGCGGTGCTTCATGTGTCTTCCCCCCGGAAGTTCTTGCTGTGGGTCACACCCTGACCCGTCGGGCCAACTGTGGAGYGGAACGTGCGTCCTTGCTAGAGGGAAGACGAGGTCGTGGAGCGGTTGTTACGGCGTGGGACCAGAAATGGCAAAACTGTCACCATGTTGACGGTTCGTTGACATAGTCGCCGCCATCACGCCGGAGCACCATTCCGGACCACCCCGAGGGATCACCCCGACGGACCACGAGCGGGAGCACGCATGCTGGCAGCGGCTGGGGCCACCGAGCCCCCCACCATCACGTCCCCTCCTCACTCCATCGCGCCCGTCGTCGACCGCCGGGCTCCGCGCCGGGCGAGCACCCGGGTGGTCGTGGTCGTCGCGCTGGCGCTGGTCGTGCTGTCCACGGTCTTCACCTGGACCGACGCCAACGCCGCCCGCGCGCGCGACCCGCTCCAGCACCACGTGCGCCTCGGCGCCTGGGTGGCGGGGATGACCCTCGAGCCCGCACGCCTCGACGCGCTGGGCCGTGAGCTGCACACCGACATCGCGGTCGCGTCGTACTACTGGGGCTACGGCGACGTCTTCCCCGCCGCCACCGAGCTCGCCCACAGCCGCGGCGGCACCCGCGACGTGCTGCTGTCCTGGGACATGGGCGAGACCCGCTTCGCGGACTGGAGCCGCGGCGACCACGACGCCTACCTGGACCAGATCGCCGCCGCCGCCCTCGCCTACCCGTACGACGTCTACGTCCGGCCGTGGCCGGAGATGAACGGCGACTGGCAGTCCTTCCAGCCGACCCGCGATGGGGCCAAGGCCCACGGCGGTACGCCGGCCGAGTTCGTCGCCGCCTGGCGGCACGTCGTCGACCACCTCCGCGCGGCCGGCGTCGACAACATCAAGTGGGTCTTCAACCCCACCGTCGACACCTACGCCGAGACCACCAGGGTCTCCGACATCTGGCCCGGCGCCGGGTACGTCGACGTGCTCGGCCTCGACGGGTTCAACTGGGGCCAGGACTCGGTGTGGGGCCGCTGGCGCTCGTTCTCCGACGTCTTCGAGAAGCAGTACAAGCGGCTCACCCGGCTGCACCCCACGGCCCCGGTGTGGATCTGCGAGGTCGGCTCGAAGGAGCCGCGGCGCCAGGACGGTGCGCCCCGCGACCGCCGGCGGAGCAAGGGTCGGTGGATCACCGACATGATGAGCGCGCGCGACTTCCCCCGCATCGACACCGTCGTGTGGTTCAACGAGGCCAAGGAGCGGGACTGGCGCATCGAGTCGTCCCGCGGCTCGCTCAGGGCGATGCGACGGGCGCTGCGCTGATCCCAGCGCCACCCGCGTCGGCGCGCCGGACCGCCAGGGTCGAGCGACCGTCGACGAGGACGTCGTCGAGCTCGGCGACGGCGATCAGCCGCTTGGACGACCCGTACTTGGGCCAGCAGGTCGTGAGGGTGAGCTTGCGACCCGGGAGCGGGTCGAGCACGTGGTGGGCGTCGGYCGCCACGATCCACGGCTCGCGCACGATGCGGTAGACCCACGTCGTGTCGCCCTGGGTGATCTCCACGGGGTCGCCCCGGCGGAGGAGGTCGAAGTCGATGAACGGGTCGCCGTGGCCGGCGCGATGGGCCGCGATGGCCGCGTTGCCCTCCTCGCCCGGCATCGGCGTGCCCGGGTAGTGACCGGGGCCGAGCTCGAGCGCCGGGGCGTCCRTGCCCTCCACGACGGCCCACTCCCAGTCCTGGCCGAACCGCGGGACACGGAGCTCCGCGAAGGGCTTCTTGTACGCCGATCGGCTGGCCACCGGGACCGGCGCGTCCTGACGGACGACCGGTCGCGGCGCCGTACCCAGGGTGAGCTCCTGCTGGAGCCCCACCTGGGTACGGTCGGTACGCCAGTCGTCGTACCCGAGGCGCAGGGCGACGGCCCCGGCCACGAGTCCGAGGAGCACGACGACGGCGACCAGTCGGCGGACCATCAGCCGTGCCGCTTGGGCATGATCCTGCCCACGGCCATCAGGGCCGCGAGGATCGCGAAGCCGGCCAGGAACATCCACATGGCGTCGAACCAGATCGATGCGCCCATGCCGGTGACGGCGAGGGTTCCCCCGCCTGCTGCACCGTTGTTGTACATAACTTCACCACTTTCTCTCGGTGCCCAGGAAGGCCTGGGCGAATGCGCGGGCCTGGACGGCCTGCAGGAAGATGTCGAAGACGAACTCGATGACGACCGGAGCCGCCAGCACCATCTGGCGCACGCCGCGGGCCCGCACGGTCACGATCCGCTCGAGGGCGAAGACGCCCGTCAGGGCTAGCCAGAACGGCTGGATCTCGAAGCCGACGCCGACGGCGGCGACCAGGCTGCCGACGTAGAGGAGCGTGGCGAGGACACCGAGGACGCTCAGCGCCTGGCGGCCCCAGTAGCGGCGGGTGACCGGCGTCCAGCCGTAGTCGACGAGGTTCTCGATCGCGCCGCGCTTCCAGCGCAGCCGCTGGTCGGCGAGGTCGCGCCAGGTGGGCATCACCTCGGTCTCGAGGGTGCACGCCGCCGGCGCGAGGATGTCGTAGCCGAGGTGCAGCAGCGCCAGGGACAGCTCGTTGTCCTCCGTCAGGACGCGCAGGTCGTAGACCGACCCGGCACCGGACCGGTCGGGCAGGCGTCCGTCGCGGCGGGCCGCGACGACCTCGCGCAGCACGCTGACCGGGAAGACCGACGCGGTGCCGGTGAGCACCAGCGCCTTGCCGCGCAGTCGCCGGACGTCCCGCTCGTAGCGGGCGTACTCGTTGCGCTGGAACGTGCCGACCAGGCCGCCTCCGGGGCCGCCCCGGAAGGTGCCCCCGCAGCCGCCGAGACCGCCCTCGCGCAGGTTGGCGCGCGCCACGGCGAGGAACTCGGGGTCCAGCGTGCAGTCCGAGTCCATGACCAGCACCTGCGTGTGGTCGCCCAGCGTGGGCATCAACAACTCGAGGACCTGGTTGAGGGCGCCCGCCTTCTTGTGGGCGTTGTCGACGGTCTCGTAGACCTCGACGCCGTGCTCGCGGGCGATCTCGACCGTGCGGTCGGTGCAGTTGTCGGCGACGACCACGATGCGGTCGGGCGGTCGGGTCTGGCTGCGCAGCGAGTCGAGCGCCGCGCCCAGCGAGGCCTCCTCGTTGTGGGCCGGCAGCAGTGCGACCAGCGGTCCCACGGGTCGTACGGTGCCCCGGCCGCCGAGACGGCTGATGGCAGTGCCGGCCCCGCGGCGCGCGGTGGTCCTGGTGGTCGTTCCCCCGGTCTTCACATGGAACTGATCGTTCCAAACGCGCAGAAGGAACGCGTTTTGATCCGATCTGGTTGAAATCTTGAAGAACTTGGGAGGTTCTTGACCGTTCCTTGACCGCTATGTGGTCGTCGTGACCCGGGTCACCATGACATCCGGACGCCCCGGCTGTCACGCACCGTCCGTCAGGCGAGCCGGGTGGCGCGGTTGACCCACGTGGCGGTGGACCGCATCCCGACCTTCTCGTAGAGGCCGAGGGCGCCGGTCCGGGAGTCGGTGCTCAGCTCGGAGACCGTCGCCCCGTGCTCACGGGCCAGCGCGAAGGCGTCCACCAGGAGGACCTGGGCCAGTCCGCGGCCGCGCTGGTCACGGCGTACGGCGAGCCGACCGACGTAGGCGACCGACCCCTCGTAGGAGAGGTGGGTCAGGGCGACGCCGACGACCGTGCCGGAGTCGTCGGCCACGACGCGCAGGTTCCACGGCTCGAAGCCGGGGCGACCGACGAGGGAGGCGTGGAAGTCCTCGAACGTCTCGCGGTCGCGCTCGGACCACTCGAGGAACGCGTCCTCGAGGACGTCGTGCGCGGCCCGCAGGTCGTCCTCGCCGGCCGTGCGTACGGCGTACCCCTCGGGCAGGTCGCGCTCGGCGATCTCGGTGCCCGGGGGCAGCTGGAGGATCCAGCTGGTCCAGCGCACCTCGTAGCCGAGCGCCGCCAGCAACCGGTCGCCCGGCCCGCCCTCGGGGACCGGCATGCCGACCACCGGGGACCCGAGGCGGCGGCCCAGGTCGCGCAGCCACCAGGCGAGCCACGTGCCGATGCCGCGCCCGCGGTGCGAGGGGAGCACGGCGGTGTCGGCGCGGTCGGCGCCCATCAGCTCGGCGTACCCGACCATCAGGTCGCCGTCGAGGACGGCGACGGAGCGGGACGAGAGGTCGTGGCTGGGCTTGGCCCAGTCGCCCACGATGTCGGCCTCCTCGATCTCGACCGCRCCGATGTCCTCCTGCTCCTGCGCGGCCATCAGCGCGAACACGGCGCCGGAGTCGTCGCGGGTCAGCGGGCGGGTGGTGAGGCCGGCCGGGAGGCCCGGGGCGGCGTCGGAGCCGGTGTGCGAGGTGCTGGTCATGCGACTCATGATGGGCCGCGCAGGGCCGCTCCGTCGCGTGAATAATCGGACGCCGGCGGTCCCCGGAGGGCGACGTGACGGACGTCGCCGCGACGACGAATCCCACGCCCGTTGCGCTAGCCACTACCGTTGACGGGTGGTTGACGATACTTCCCCCTCCCCTTCCGACGACGAGCAGCAGTCCTTCGCCGATCTCGGCCTCTCGCCCGCAGTGCTGAAGGCACTGTCGGACGTGGGCTACGAGACGCCCTCGGCGATCCAGGCGCAGACCATCCCGCCGCTGCTCGAGGGGCGTCACGTCGTCGGCCTCGCCCAGACCGGAACCGGCAAGACGGCGGCCTTCGCGCTGCCGATCCTGTCGCGTCTCGACCTGTCCCAGAAGACCCCCCAGGCCCTCGTCCTGGCGCCGACCCGCGAGCTCGCGCTCCAGGTCTCCGAGGCCTTCGAGAAGTACGCCGCGCACATGAAGGGCGTGCACGTCCTGCCGATCTACGGCGGCCAGGGGTACGGCGTCCAGCTCTCCGCCCTGCGTCGCGGCGTCCACGTCGTCGTCGGCACGCCGGGCCGGATCATGGACCACCTGGAGAAGGGCACCCTCGACCTCTCCGAGCTGCGCTTCCTCGTCCTCGACGAGGCCGACGAGATGCTCAAGATGGGCTTCGCCGAGGACGTCGAGACGATCCTCGCCGACACCCCTGAGGACAAGCACGTCGCGCTGTTCTCGGCCACCATGCCGTCGCAGATCCGCCGGATCTCCAAGAAGTACCTCGCGGACCCGGTCGAGATCACGGTCAAGAACAAGACCACCACCGCGGCCAACATCACCCAGCGCTACCTCATCTGCTCCTACCCGCAGAAGGTCGACGCACTGACCCGCATCCTCGAGGTCGAGAACTTCGAGGCGATGATCGTCTTCGTCCGCACCAAGAACGAGACCGAGCTGCTCGCCGAGAAGCTGCGGGCCCGAGGGTTCTCCGCGATGGCCATCAACGGCGACGTGCCGCAGGTCCAGCGCGAGCGCACGGTCAACCAGCTCAAGGCCGGCAAGCTCGACATCCTGGTCGCCACCGACGTGGCCGCGCGCGGTCTCGACGTCGAGCGGATCAGCCACGTCATCAACTACGACATCCCGACCGACACCGAGTCCTACGTGCACCGCATCGGTCGCACCGGCCGGGCCGGCCGCAAGGGCGACTCGATCGCCTTCGTGACCCCTCGCGAGCGCCACCTGCTGCGCGCCATCGAGAAGGCGACGCGCCAGCCGCTGACGCAGATGTCGATCCCCTCGATCGAGGACATCAACTCGACGCGCCTCTCGCGCTTCGACGACGCGATCACCGAGGCGCTCCAGGGGGAGAAGCTCGACTTCTTCCGCGACGTGGTCGCCCACTACGTCAACGAGCACGACGTGCCCGAGGCCGACGTCGCCGCCGCCCTGGTCGCGGTCATGCACGGCAACCAGCCGCTCGTGCTCGACGCCGAGCCCGAGCCGGCGCAGCGCTCCTTCGACACCCGCGAGCAGCGCCCCGAGCGCGGCGGCGGCAAGAAGCCCGAGCGTCGCCCGCGCGGGCGCACGGACGTCGAGATGGCGTCGTACCGGATCGCGGTCGGCAAGCGCCACAAGGTCGAGCCGCGCCAGGTCGTCGGTGCGCTCGCCAACGAGGGCGGCCTCTCGCGCGGGGACTTCGGGCACATCGACATCCGCCCGGACTTCACGCTCGTCGAGCTGCCGCGCGACCTGCCCGCCGGCACCCTGGACAAGCTCTCGGGCACCCGGATCTCCGGCAAGCTCATCGAGATCCGCCTCGACGGCGGCCCGCCCTCGCGGCGTGCCGAGTCCCGCGCCCCGCGCTCGGACGACGGCGAGCGGTCGCGGAAGCCGCGCCACAAGGGCTGAGAAGCTCCAAGCGCTCGACCCGGACATGCAACGAGCCGGCCCCCC
>NZ_JBFUKA010000081.1:0-19398 GCF_056401085.1 Nocardioides sp. P4_G4 | reverse complement strand
GGTGTCCACGATCGGCGCGACCTCGTCGAAGGGCACCCCGAACAGGTCGTGCAGGACGAAGGCCAACCGCTCCGTGGGCCCCAGCTGGTCCAGCACGACGAGCAGGGCGGCTCCGACCGCGTCGGCGGTGGCTGCCTGCTCGGCGGGGTCCGGCTCGTGCGCGACCGCGCCGTCGGGCACCTCGTCCACGGGGTGCTCCCGGCGCGTGGTGCCCGACTTGAGGGTGTCGAGGCAGATCCGGGACACCACCGTGGTCAACCAGCCGTCGAGGTTGTCGATCGCGTCCGGCTCGCTGCGGTGCAGCCGCAGCCAGGCCTCCTGGACCGCGTCGTCGGCGGCCGCGTGGCCACCCAGCATCCGGGTCGCCACGGCGTGCAGCCGCGGGCGGGCGCGCTCGAACCGCTCCGCCAGCACCTCGTCGTCCATGTCCCCATCCTCCTGCGATCGGCCCTCATCGGCACCCTCACCGGCACTCTCACCGCGTTGACGACGCAGGTCGGGCAGGTGTGACGACCCGAATCAGCCCACGACGATGCGCTCCAGCTCCTCGCGGCCCGGCAGGTCGGCCGGCTCGACCGTCTGGCCCGAGCGGACGTAGTGGAAGACCGCGCGCACGCGCTCGAGGGGAGTGCCGGTGAGCTCGGCCCAGGCCAGCCGGTAGATCGCCAGCTGGAGCGGGTCGGCGGTCGCCGCCTTGTTGGTCTTCCAGTCGACGACGACGAACCCGCGCTCGCCGTCGACGTCGTCGGTGTAGACCGCGTCGATCCGGCCACGGACCACCTGGCCGGCGAGCACCAGGGCGAACGGTGCCTCGACGGCGTGCGGCACCCGGTCGGCGTACGGGCCGGACTCGAAGCGGGCGACGAGCTCGGCGAGGTCGGACTCGTCGTCGATGCCGGCGTCGGCACGGCCCTCGAGCTCGTCGTAAGGGATCAGCTCGGGCTGGCCGAAGCGCGACTCGACCCAGGCGTGGAACCGGGTGCCGAAGCGCGCCGCCGACGACGGCTTGCGCGGCATCGGTCGGGCGAGCTCGCGGGCGAACTGCTGGGGGTCGTCGCGCAACCGGCTGAGGGCGGTGGCGGACAGGCTGGAGGGCAGCTCGACGCGGATCTGGCCGCCGCGATCGGCCCTGGCCTCGGCGAGCAGCCGCTCGATCGCGGCGTCCCAGTCGGCGACCTGGCCGGCGGTGACGACGTCGAGCCCCTCGTCGGGGGCACCGGGGTCGACGGACCGGACCGCCTCCGCGGCGGCCAGGCGCAGCTGGGCCTCGCGACCGATCCCGGTCAACGGCCACGGACGTGCGGGGTCCTCGCCGGCGTAGGGGTGCGGGGCGTCCTTGGCGGGCTTGTCGAGCCAGCCGGCGACCTCCTCGCCCCAACCCGCGATGACGTCGCGCATCGTCTCCTGGAACGGCGAGGGGCCGAACGGGCTCTTGCGGGTGTTGAAGAGGAAGGACGTCACCCACATCTCGTGCTCGGCCCGGGTGAAGGCGACGTAGCCCAACCGGAGCTCCTCGGTGGCCTCGTGGGCCTTGGAGGCGGCGCGGTAGGCGTCCAGGGCCGCCTTGTCGTAGCCCTGGAGCTGCGGGAGGTCCCCCGCGTCACCACGCAGGGGCGCCGGCATCACCGACGGTGACGAGGTCCACAGCGTCCGCCCCCGGGTCGACGGGAAGCGGCTCTCCCCCACCCCGACCAGGAACACCGAGTGCCACTCGAGGCCCTTGGACCGGTGCACGGTCAGCAGCTTGACCGAGTCGGCCTCGCTCGGCGTCGCGGCGTCGAGGCCGTTGCCCTGGTCGTCCTCGGCGGTGAGGTAGGCCAGCAGGGCGGGCAGGCTGACGTCCCCGTCGACGGCCTGGAACTCCGCGACCGCCTTGACGAAGAGGTCGAGGTTGTCGCGCCGGGCCAGGGCCGCCGGGCCCACCGCCGACGCGAGCTCGATGTCGACGCCGGACGTGTCGATGACGCGACGCACGACGTCGAGCAGCGGCTCCGAGACGTGCGAGCGCAGCATCCGCAGCTCGCCGGCGAGCAGGGCGAAGCGGTCGCGGGCCTCGTCGGAGTAGGGCAGGTCGTCGCCCGGGTCCTCCAGCGCGTCGCCGAGGGCGGGCACCTCCGCGGGGTCGATGCCGTCGGCGATCTCGAGGAGCGCCTCGCCGATGTCGACCGCGTCGGGGGCGCGTCCCCTGCCGCCGGACAGCTCGGCCGCCCGCTGGGCGAGCAGGTGCAGGTCGCGGGGCCCGACCGCCCACCGCGGGCCGGTGAGCAGGGTCAGCAGGGACGCGTTGGCGGTGACGTCGTGCATGAGGTGCAGCGTGGCCACGATCTCGGCCACCTCGGGCAGCCGGAGGAGCCCGGAGAGACCGACGATCTCGACCGGCACGTCGGCGCTGGTGAGGGCGTCGAAGACCTCCTCGGCGTGCGCGTTGTCGCGGGTGAGCACGCCCAGCCGCGACCAGTCGCCCGTGCGGGTGTGGGCGTCGCGGACCCGCTCGACCAGGGCCGCCAGCTCCTCGCGGTGGGTCTCGAAGACCTGGGTCTGCACGAGGCCGGGGGCCGCGTCCTCGTCGGCGACCAGCGGCGAGACCTGCGGGAAGGCGTCGTACAACGGCTGGGCCAGCACGTTGGCCAGGTCGAGGATCCGGGTGTCGGAGCGCCGGTTGACGGTCAGCGGGAGCACCGGGACCGCTCCCCCGTGGGCGGCGGGGAAGGTGTCCGCGAAGTTGAGGATGTTGGACACCGAGGCACCGCGCCAGCCGTAGATGGCCTGGTTGGGATCGCCCACCGCGGTGACGGCGTGACCCAGCCCGGACTCCTCGTCGGGGCCGGAGAAGAGCCTGGACAGCATGAGCGCCTGGGCGACCGAGGTGTCCTGGTACTCGTCGAGGAGCACCACCCGGAACCTGTCGCGCTCGGCCGCCCCGACGTCGGGCTGCTCGTCGGCGAGCCGCGCACCCAGGGCGATCTGGTCGGAGAAGTCCATGAGGCCCAGGTCGCCCTTGAGTCGACGGTAGCTCTCGACCAGGCCGAGCAGCTCGGCACGACGGTCGATGGCGAAGATCGCCTTGTCGATCTCCCCGAGGTACGTCGCACGGTGCTTGCCCTGCTCCTCGAGCAGCCTCGCGGCGAGGAACCCGGGCCGCTCCGCGGCGTCGAACGCCCGCACCTCGTCGGGCGAGCGCAGGTGTTCGCTGAGGGTGGAGTCGAGGGCCAGGAGGTTCTGGATGGCGGTCTCGGCGTGGTCGGTGAGGTGCTCGACCACGCCGGTGTAGCGATCGACCACCCGGGCGCCGAGCTGGTAGCGGGCGGCGTCCGTGACGACCCGCGTGTCGGGCTCGTGGCCGATGCGCAGGCCGTGCGTGGTCAGCAGGTCGGCGGCGTAGGCGTTGTAGGTCGCCACCGTGGGCTCGAGCACGTCCTCCTCGTCGTCGCGCGGCGCGGAGTCGAGGACTCCCGCAGTGACCAGCGCGGCCCGGATGCGGCTGCGCAGCTCGCCGGCGGCCTTGGTCGTGAAGGTGAGCCCGAGGACCTGGTCGGGTCGCACCTGCCCGGTCACCACGAGGTGGACCACCCGGGCGGCCATCAGTGTCGTCTTGCCCGAGCCGGCACCGGCGATGACCACCGCCGGGGACAGCGGAGCGGTGATGGCGGCCCACTGCTGCGGGCTGGGCGCGAACCGCGTCTGCATGACCCGCTGGAGGTCCTCGGGGGTGTCGATGCGCAGGGCCGGACGCACGGACGGCGTGGTCGTCGCGGTCACAGTGACACCACCGATCCGGCGCCCTTGGCGGGGCACAGCGAGACGTAGGGGCAGTCCTTGCAGTGGTCTCCGGGGATCGCGGGGAACTCCTCACGGCGCAGGTAGCCGGCGGCGGTGGACAGGGCGGCCCGCAGGTCCTCGCGCTCGGGTGACTCGTCGGGCTGCGGGTCCTGGCGTTGCTCGACGGCCGACGGGCTGTCGTCGAGCGCGCCGAGCTGGACCAGGAACGCGCCCCCGGACGCCGCGTCGGGCACGACCTCGTCGACCGCGCCGCGGTCGACGGCGAGCTGGTAGAGCGCGAGCTGGCGGTCCCGCTGGACGGCGGGGCCGGACGGCTTGGTGCGGCCGGTCTTGAGGTCCACCACCACCACCCGTCCGTCGTGGTCGACCTCGAGCCGGTCGACGTAGCCGCCGAGGCGGACCTGCTCGCCGTCGTCGAGCTCGACCACCGTCGCGAACTTGGTCTCCGTGTCGACGAGCCGGCGCGGGTTGGAGTGGTGCCAGGCCAGGAAGCGCGCCAGCGCCGAGCGGACCCGGGCGTGCTCGCGCGCCGCCGCCCACGGGGTGCGGAACTCGAGGCGCTGCCACACGGCGTCCACGTGCTGCATGAGCAGGTCGGCGTCGTCGGGCCCGGCCGCGATGTCACCGGTGCCGACCCGCTCGGCGAGGGCGTGCACGATCTGACCCAGGTTGGCGGACTGGTGCGAGCGGGTGACGCCACCGGCCTCGCGGGACAGGAAGTGCTGGGTCGGGCAGGCCATCAGCCCGGTGAGGGTGCTGGCCGAGAGCGGCACCGGCTGGTCGGCGGCCCGGACCGGGCGCGCGGACAGGCTTGCGGCCCGGGTGCCCCACCAGCTGGCCGGGTCGGCCTGAGGCACCAGCGGCCGGCCGCCGACCGACTCGGTGGCCAGCGCCCTGAGACGTCGGGCCGCCGCCTCGCGGAGCGCCGGCGGGGTGTCGGGATCGGCCAGCTGCTGACGCAGATCGCTCACCAGGCCGGCCATCGACAGCGGTCGACGCGGCCGTCCGCTGTGGCGCACCGGTGGGATCTGCAGCTCGGCGAGGAACCGGGAGGGCTGCTCGCCCTCCTCGTCGGTCGACGCGACCGCGGTGACGACCAGGCGCTGCCGGGCGCGGGTGCAGGCGACGTAGAACAACCTGCGCTCCTCGGTCAGCAGCTCGCGCGTGCTCACCGGGGGCACCAGTCCGTCGGCCCGGATCCGGTCGGCCTGCAGCAGGGTGCTGCGCCGCCGCAGGTCGGGCCAGACGTCCTGCTGGACGTGGGCCACCACGACGAGTCGCCACTCCAGACCCTTGGCTCGGTGGGCGGTGAGCAGGCGCACCGAGGCCCCGCGGACGCCCCGCTCGGCCAGGGTGTCGCCGGGGATCTGCTGCGCGACCAGCGTCGCCAGGAAGTTGGCGATGCCGAGGTGGTCCTTGCGCTCCTCGGCGCGCGCGGCCGCCTCGAAGAGGGCGACGATGGCGTCGAGGTCGCGGTGCGCCCGTCGTGCGGCCGCGCCCCCCGCCTCGACCCCGCGGCGCAGCCGCTCGGGCCACGGCGTGCCGGACCACAGCAGCCACAGGACCTCCTCGGCGGTGTCGCCGTCGGCCTGGGCCGCCCGCCCGCTCCACACCAGGGCGACGAAGGCCCGCGCGCGGGTGACCTCCGGTCCCTCGAGGCCGTCGAGGAAGCCCGGATCGACGAGCACCTGCCGCACCAGGTCGCGCGAGCGTCGGGGCGCCCGCTCCTCGGTCTTGGCCACGGCCTTCTCCCGGGCCCGCAACAGGCGTCCCAGTCGCCGCAGCTGCCCCGCGTCGAGCCCCGACAGCGGGCCCAGGAGCATGGCCTCGGCCCGCGCCGGGTCGATGAAGTCGACGTGGTCGGGGTCGTCGTTGTCGAGGTTGAGGATCGCCCGCAAGGCGTCGAGCAGCGGCAGCGCGGCCGGGTCGCGCACGAGGGGGACGTCGTCGCCGGCGACCTCGACCGGCACGCCGGCCGCCCCCAGCGAGCGGCGCAGGCCGGGTATGGACGTGCGCCCGGAGCGCACCAGCACCGCCATGTCGTCCCAGGCGATGCCGTCCTCGAGGTGGGCCCGCCGCAGCAGGTCGGCCAGGTGCTCGGCCTCGGCCCGCTCGGTGTCGAACGTCAGCACCTCCACCCGACCGTCACCGTGTGCGCCGGACTCGGCCACCGGGTCGGCGAAGTCGGCCCGGGCCGCCTCGGGGATGGTCCCCGGCAGGGCGATGCCCCCGGAGATGCGTCGGGCGGCCAGCAGGAGGCGCGGGCCGAAGCGGCGGGTGGTGCGCAGCGCGACGACCTCGGCCGGCGACCCGCCCGCCGCGGGGAACGTGGTGGGGAACTCGAGGATCCCCCGCACCTCGGCGCCCCGGAAGCCGTAGATCGACTGGTGCGGGTCGCCGACCACGGTGAGGTTGCGCCCGTCGCCGGCGATCTCCTGGAGCAGCGCGACCTGGCCCGGGTCGGTGTCCTGGTACTCGTCGACGAAGACGTGGGTGAAGCGGGCCCGGAGCTCGTCGCGGTGGTCGCGCGCCACCGCCGTGGCCCGCCGGATCAGGTCGGAGTAGTCGAGGGCGCTCTGGGCGTCGAGGTTGTCGAGGTACTGACCCATGAAGAGCCCGGCCGCGACCAGCTCGGGGGCGTCCTCGGCGCGGCCCAGCGCGAGAAGGCCGCGGTCGTCGAGACCGTTGTCGCGGGCCCGGCCGAGCACCGCCTGCACCTCGCGGGCGAACCCGCGGGTGCCGACCGCCCGGGCCAGGGACTCGGGCCAGGCCACCGACTCGGGGTGGTCGGTCAGCAGCTCACGCATCACCACGTCGGCCTCGGGGGCCGAGAGGAGGCGCAGCGGTCCGTCGTAGACCCCGGCCGGCGTGTAGGAGCGGATCAGGCCGTAGGCGAAGGAGTGGAAGGTCGAGCTCAGCGTCGTGGTGCTGGTGCGGCCGAGCCGGGCCGTGACCCGGTCGCGCAGCTGCTCGGCGGCCTTGCGGGAGAAGGTGAGCGCGAGCACCTCGTCGGGGCTCGCCCCCCGCTGCTCGATGCGGTCGACGATGGCCTCGACCAGCGTGGTCGTCTTGCCGGTGCCGGGGCCCGCGAGGACCAGCATCGGTCCCCCGGGGTGGTCGACCACCCGCTGCTGGTGCGGGTCGAGGCGCGGGCCGACGACCTGACCGGGCTCGCTGCGCACGAGCCGGTATCCGGGGCGCGGGAGCTGCTGGCCGTCGTGCTTGCCACGGTGCGGGGAGGTCACGGGACGACCCAACCAGACGGCACCGACAGCCGATGGTGGACGGGGGTCACACGGGAGCGGGGCGCTCGTTGTAGACCCCCGCCTCCTCCTGGCCGGACAGCTGACCGATGGCCGCCATCACCCGATCGGTCAGGTCGCGGCGCGCCCGGCCCGAGGGCACGTCGTCGTACTCCCCCGCGACCTCGATCGGCGGCCCGAAGCGCACCGTCACCGACGCGAGCCGCGGCAGCCTGGATCCGACCGGCTGGATGTCCTGGGTGCCGCTCAGCGCGACGGGCACGACGGGGCACCCGGCCGTGAGCGCGAGGTGGGCGACGCCCGTGCGGCCGCGGTAGAGCCGGCCGTCGCGCGAGCGGGTGCCCTCGGGGTAGATGCCGAAGGCCTCGCCGCGGCCCAGCACCTCCAGCGCGGTGTCGAGGCTGGCGATCGCGGCCCTGGTGTCCTCGCGGTCGACGGGCAGCATGCCGAGCCCCTCGAACCACGCACGCTGGAGCGCTCCCCGGACGCCCGTGCCGGTGAAGTAGTCCGACTTGGCCAGGAACACCACGGTGCGAGGTGCGACCACCGGGATCACCACGCTGTCGACGAAGGAGAGGTGGTTGCTGGCCAGGATCACCGCCCCGCTGCGGGGCACGTGCTCGAGACCGGTCACGGTCGGTCGCCAGAGGGCCCTGACCGTGGGCCGCACCACCGTGTGTACCGCGCGATACATCATGGGCCCCATTGTGGCCCCTCCGGCGCTCGTACGGCGCCCGCGCCCGGTCGACGGTCACGCGTCGGTCGGTGCCTCGCGCAGGGCCAGCCCCGCCGCGACGACCAGTGCTGCGACCGTCACGAGCCCGACGGTCCACAGCGTCGGCTGGTCGGGCGCGGCGTCGAGCCCCCGGGCAGCGAGCCAGGCGACGGGCGCGAGGAGCCAGGCCAGCAGGCCGCGGCGTACCCACAGCCACGTCGGCGCACGGTCCACCGGCATGCGGGCCGGACCGTACGACGCCAGCACGCCTGCGACGTGGGCCGCCACCAGCGCTCCGGCCGCGACGAGGACACCGACGTCGAGCGGGTCGTCGACGCGGGCCCCCCACCACGCCACGACGAGCAGCACCACGAGCGGCCCCGCCGGCGACTCGGGCATCGCCGCCCACAGCCCGCCCAGGACCACGAGCAGGACCACGAAGACGACGTGGGGCCGCTGCCCCGCGGCGGCGACCGCGACCAGGGGCAGCACGAGGAGCAGGCCTCGCACGACGAGGGCGGAGCGGCTCCGCTGCCCGACCGGGCTCACCGGGCCCGCACCCGGGGCTGCTGGGCCCGCCGGGCGAGCCGGTGCAGGACGTCGTCGACCGTGCCGGGTCCGCGCCACGGGACGACCGGGCAGCCCAGCGCGGCGAGCCTGCCGAGCAGGTTGTCCCGCTCGACGGCACGCATCCGCCAGGCCAGCGCGGTGCGCGACCGGGGACCGCCCAGCGCGTCGAGGTCGCGCTCGCCGAGGGTGTCGATGACGAGCACCGGCACGCCGCGGGAGGCGAGGCTCGCCGTGGCCGTCACCACCGGGGCATGGAGCATCGGGGAGAGGACGTAGACCACGCAGTCGCCCTGGACGCCGAGGTCGAGGACGGCGTCGTCGCCGACGTGACGGGTCTCGGGGATCACGCGGGCCAGTGTCCCGGTCAACCGGTGCAGGTGCCGGGTGCCGGTGCCGAACCGCACGCGCGCGTCACCCGGGCCGAGGACCCGCAGGCCCACCCGGTCGCCGACCCGCAGGTGGTGCTCGACCAGCGCCGAGGCGGCCCGCACGGTGAGGTCGAGGCTGCTGGCGGTGCCGTGGATCCCGCCGCTGTGCCCGATGTCGCGCAACGCGTCGACCACCACCAGCACGCCGGAGTCCAGCTCGGAGCGGGTCGTGACGACCTGGAGGGAGCCGGTGCGCAGCGACACCGGCCAGTGGATGCGACGCAGGCGGTCACCGGCGGTGAAGGGTCGGATGCCGCTGAACTCGGTGCCGCTGCCGACCCTCCGCGAGCGGTGCGCGCCGACGAGTCCGTCCGGTTGCGGCGCCTCGGCCCGCGAGTCGAAGGCCGCCGCCTGCGGCAGCACCCCCAGGGTGACCGCGGGCAGCTTCACCGGTCCCCAGCGGAAACCGGCCCAGCGACCGGTGAGCGCCACCTGCTCGCTGCCCAGCGAGCGGGGCCCCCACCGGGTGACACCCACCCCGACCTCGGGCACGCCGTCGCGCACCAGGCCGCCGACGGCTCCCCGCAGCGGTGCGAGGACGACGTACGGCGGTCGCTCCATCACGCGGGTGACCTGCTCGACCCCCTCGAGGGGCTCCACGGCGAGGGCGCTCACCGCACCCTGGCCCTCGTGCAACCGCAGCACCCCCAGGTCGGTGGCCGTCCGCGGCGACGTCCGGGGGTGGTTCAGCAGTCCCAGCAGGGCCGGCACCAGGAACGGCGCGGTCAGCACGACCAGCACCGGCGAGCCCAGCGTGACGGCCCCCACCAGGCCGGCGGCGGCCACGGCGCAGGCACGGGCCAGCGCCGGGGTCGCGCGCCATCGGGTCACCGCCGCTCCAGCGTCTGCGGGGTCGGCACGGACGAGAGGACGGAGTCGACGACCTTGGGTCCGGACGCGGAGGTCATCCACAGCTCGGGACGCACGGTGATCCGGTGCCCCAGCACCGCCCGGGCCACGGACTTCACGTCCTCGGGGACCACGTAGTCGCGACCGCGCAGCAGGGCCCAGCCTCGAGCGGCGAGCACGAGCCCCAGGCTCCCGCGTGGGGAGGCGCCGGTCAGGGCCTCCGCGTGGCCACGGGTCGCCGCGGCCAGGGCGACGCAGTAGCGACCCACCGACTCGTCGACCGCGACCCGCTCGACGGCAGCCTGGAGCGCCGCGAGGCCGGTGGCGTCGGTGACCGGGGCCACCACGACCTCCTCCTGCCGGCGGGCCACCCGGCGGGCGACCACGTCGTACTCCTCGTCGGCGGTCGGGTAGCCGAAGTCGACGCGCATCAGGAACCGGTCGAGCTGGGCCTCCGGCAGCGGGTAGGTGCCCTCGTACTCGACCGGGTTGGCGGTCGCGAGCACGTGGAAGGGCCGCGGCAGCATGTGGGTCTCCCCCTCGACGGTCACCTGCCCCTCCTGCATCGCCTCGAGCAGGGCGGCCTGGGTCTTCGGCGGCGTGCGGTTGATCTCGTCGGCCAGCAGCAGCCCGGTGAACAGCGGCCCGCGCCGGAAGGAGAAGTCGCTCGTGCGCTGGTCGAAGACGTAGGAGCCCGTGAGGTCGGCCGGCAGCAGGTCGGGGGTGAACTGGGCGCGGGCGAAGTCCAGCCCGAGCGCCTGCGCGAAGGACCGGGCGGCCAAGGTCTTGCCGAGCCCCGGGAAGTCCTCGATCAGCACGTGCCCCTTGGCGAGGATCGCGGCGAGCACCAGGCTGAGCGCGTGCTGCTTGCCCACCATGGCCTGGCCCACGCGGTCCAGCACCTCGCGCGCCACGCGGGTGGCCTCGGCGGTGGTCAGCTGCTCATGGCTCACGGGGTCAACGGTCACGGAGGGCCTCGATCCTGGTCAGGTAGTGGTCTATCTCCTCCGGCGAGAGCCGGCGGACGGGACCCTGTGCGAGGTCGCGCAGGTCGGGGTCGGTCAACCCGGGATCACGGGTCCGCGCGAGGGCGACCAGACGGTCACGCAGCGCCGGACCCGGATCGCGGGAGTCGAGGTGGCCCTGGAGGATCCGGCTGTACGACGACTCCTCGCCGTCGTCGGGCCGCACGAGGGGTGGTCGGCTGTCGATCCAGTCGGCCGGACGCGTCTCGTTGGCGTCCAGGAGCAGCCACACAAGGGCGGCGACGGCGGTCATCAACAGGGCCCAGCCGAGCAGCCGAGGCCCGAAGTCCAGCAGCGTCAGCACGACCTGTCCGACGGCGATGATCGCGATGAGCAGGCCTGCCCGGGACATCCAGGCGCGGCGCAGGGAGTCGCTCATCGCACCGCCCCGGACCCGGCGCGGATGCGGGCGAGGGCCTCGAGCGCGTCGCGACGGTCCTGCTCGCCGACCTCGTGACCACTGAAGCGGGCCTCTCGGTAGAGCTCGAGCAGTCGCGTCACCGCGGCCYGGTCCACGTCGGCGACGTCGAGCATCCGCAGCGCGAGCTCGGAGGACGTCTCGGCGGGACGACGGCCCAGCCCGGCCCGCTCGGCCTGCACCTCGAACCGGTGCCAGCACTCCACGATCGCGTTGCGTGGCTCGCCCTCCTCGAGCAGCCGGACCTGCTCGGCGCCGTCCTGCGCCATCGCACCGGCGATCCGCCGCCGGTCGTCGAGCGCCTCGAACTCGCCCGTCGCCGCCTCCTCGTGGACGCGGCGCAGCGCCCAGGCGGTGTGCGCGCGGCGTACGAGCAGGAACGCGATGAGCAGCATGCCTGCCAGCGCGACGAGCTGGATCGCGCCTCCCACGACGTTGAGCAGGATCCGGACCCAGGTGGGCGGATCCGACTGCTCGACGTCGTCGCGGGTCGTGCCGGTGGTGTCGACGGGGGCGTCCTCGGTGGACACCGACGACTCGGGACGCTTCTCGGGTCCGTCGCCGGTGAAGACCTGCTGGGGCCCGATGAGTGCCGCCCAGACGGCCAGCACCACGAGCAGGCTCGTGCCGGCGACGGCCAGCGTGGCGACGACGGCGGGCCTCCTCATGGCGATGACCATAGACGGCTCGACCGACGGTGTCCGACGAGACGACCGACGGCCCTGTCCCCCACGAGACAGGACCGCCGGCCCCACACGCCAACGAGGCGTGACCCCGCAGGGTTACGCCTCGCTGGTGGGGTGGAGCGTCAGTACGCCGGCTGGCTGGGGTCGATCTGCGACACCCAGGCCACCACGCCACCGCCGACGTGCACGGCGTCGGCGTAGCCCGCGCCCTTGACGATGGCGAGCGTCTCCGCCGAGCGGACGCCGGACTTGCAGTGCATGACGATCTGCTTGTCGCCGGGCAGGTCGCCGAGCGCGTTGCCGTTGAGGAACTCGCCCTTGGGGATGAGCACCGAGCCGGGGATCCGGTTGATCTCGTACTCGTTGGGCTCGCGCACGTCGATCAGCACGAAGTCGCGCTCGCCGGCCTCGCGCTCCTTGAGCATCTGCTCGAGCGTGCCCACCGAGATCGTCGACCCGGCAGCGGCCTCGGCGGCCTCGTCGGACACCGCGCCGCAGAAGGCGTCGTAGTCGATGAGGTCGGTGACGGTCGGGTTCTCGCCGCAGAGCGCGCAGCCGGGGTCCTTGCGGACCTTCAGCTTGCGGTACTCCATCTCCAGCGCGTCGTAGATCATCAGCTTGCCGGCGATCGGGTCGCCGATGCCGGTGAGCAGCTTGATGGCCTCGTTGACCTGGATGGCGCCGATGCTGGCGCACAGGACGCCGAGCACGCCGCCCTCGGCGCAGCTGGGGACCATGCCCGGCGGCGGCGGCTCCGGGTAGAGGCAGCGGTAGCACGGCAGGTCCTCGCCGAGCATCGGCGCGAAGACCGACGCCTGGCCGTCGAAGCGGTAGATCGAGCCCCACACGTAGGGGATCCCGAGGAAGTACGCCGCATCGTTGACCATGTAGCGGGTCGCGAAGTTGTCGGTGCCGTCGACGATCAGGTCGTAGCCCTCGAAGACGCGCTTGACGTTGTCGTTGTCGAGGCGCTCGTTGTGCACCACGACGTCGACCAGCGGGTTGGTCTCGTTGATGGAGTCGCGCGCCGACTCGGCCTTGGGCCGCCCGACGTCGGACTGGCCGTGGATGATCTGGCGCTGCAGGTTGGACTCGTCGACCTCGTCGAACTCGGCGATGCCGAGGGTGCCGACGCCGGCCGCGGCCAGGTAGAGCAGCGCCGGCGATCCCAGGCCACCCGCGCCGATCACGAGGACCTTGGCGTTCTTGAGGCGTTTCTGGCCGCTCATGCCCACGTCCGGGATGATCAGGTGCCGGCTGTAGCGGCGCACCTCGTCGATGGTGAGCTCGGCGGCAGGCTCGACGAGCGGGGCGAACGACACGGCGTACTCCTAGGGCTTCTCGACACAGTTCTGGCGGGACGTGATCAGAACGCCTCCGTCACCGTCCATGTTCCCCGCGGCCGGGTCGCGGGCCGGTCACGTCCCGGCATCCGGACGATGACGACACCACGGTTCCGCCCGGAGGGGTCTTGTCAGGACGTCTTGCGTGCGTGAGGGTCGGCGGGTTGAAGAAATCCCGTTCCACCTCCCCCCACCAGAATCGGGAAAGGCCACACCTTGAACTCGTTCACCCGACGGCTCCTCACCGGGAGCACCGCCCTCGCGGTCACCGCGACGATGGCGGCGACGGTCACCGGCACCTCGGCGACCGCCGCCTCCGACCGCGGCGATGCCGGTGGCCAGTCCGCCGCGCACCGCTCGGACAACCGTCCCGGGCCGCAGACCAAGAAGCAGGAGCGCCTCAAGAACAAGGCGCTGACCATGTTGCAGAACGGCAGGGCCACGCTCGAGCCCCAGGCCGACGGAGGCTCCGTCGTGGCGCTGGCCGACGGCTCGTACGTCGAGTTCCCGATCGAGAAGGAGGACAAGATCTTCACGATCCTGTCCGAGTTCGGCACGACCGGTTCCGGCAAGCTCGGCACCACCCCCGGCCCTCTGCACAACACCATCCCCGAGCCCGACCGGACCACCGACAACTCCACCTACTGGGTCTCCGACTTCAGCAAGGGCCACTTCGAGGAGATGTTCAACGGCGACGGCGAGTCCTTCAAGAACTACTACTCGCAGCTCTCCTCGGGTCGTTACACCGCGATCAACACGGTGACCGACTGGGTCACGGTGCCCGGCAACGCCTCGACGTACGGCGACAACGCGGTCGAGGACGACGGCGGCTCTTGGGCCTTCATCAACGACTCGGCCGACTCCTGGTACCAGGCGCAGCTCGCCGCCGGCCAGACGCCGGCGCAGATCGACACCTACCTCGCCCAGTTCGACCAGTGGGACCGCTACGACTTCGACGGTGACGGCGACTTCAACGAGGCGGACGGCTACATCGACCACTTCCAGGCCGTGCACGCGGGCGAGGGCGAGGAGGCCGGCGCCGACGAGGACGCCATCTGGTCGCACCGCTGGTACGTCGGCACGGGCTACGGCACCACCGGCCCGGCGGTCGGCACCGCCAACAACCTCGGCGGCGGCGCGCAGATCGGCGGCTCGAAGTACTTCATCGGCGACTACACCGTCGAGCCCGAGAACGGCGGCCTGGGCGTCTTCGCCCACGAGTTCGGCCACGACCTCGGCCTGCCCGACTACTACGACACCGCGGGCGGCGAGAACGGCAGCGCCTTCTGGACGCTGATGTCGTCCGGCTCGTGGCTCAGCCACGGCGTCAGCGCGCCGGCCGGCGAGGAGGGCATCGGCACCGTCCCGGGCCTCATGGGTCCGGAGGAGAAGCTCTTCCTCGGCTGGCTCGACTACTCCGAGGTGGCCGCCGGCCAGAGCGGCACCTACAACCTGGGCCCGTCGCAGCACACCTACGACGGCGCCGACCAGGCGATCAAGGTCGACCTGCCGAACTCCTCGATCACCAATGACTACGCGACGCCGCCCAGCGGCACGCACGCGTGGTGGTCGGGTCGCGGTGACGACCTGTCCAACTCCTTGACCCGCACCGTCCCGGCCTCCTCGTCGGTGACCGTGACGGCGAAGGCGTGGTACGAGATCGAGGCGGGCTACGACTTCCTGTACGCCCAGTACTCCCTCGACAACGGCGCCACCTGGACCAACGTGGGCAGCCCGGTCGACGGCTCGTCGCGCGACACGTGGAAGGGCCTGCGCTACAGCTACAAGGCCGGTGGCCAGGAGTCGCTGTTCCGGTTCCTGTACAAGACCGACGGCGGCGCCAACGAGGCCGGCGCGTTCCTCGACGACATCGCGATCAAGAGCGGTGCGGGCACCGTCACCGACGGCGCCGAGTCCGGCGACAACGGCTGGACGGCCAAGGGCTGGAAGGTCTCGACCGGCTCGGAGACGACCAACGCCGAGCGCTACTACCTCATCGAGAACCGGCAGTACGTGGGCTACGACAAGACCCTGAAGGAGGGCCCGTACCAGTTCTCGAACGGTCTGACGAAGCCCAACTGGGTCGAGTTCTTCCCGTTCCAGGACGGCATGCTCGTCTGGTACGTCGACGCGTCGTACACCGACAACAACGTCTCCGCGCACCCCGGTGCCGGCTACGCGATGGTCGTGGACGCCATGCCCAACTCGCTGACCTACCCCGACGGCACCAGCCCGAGCAACCGCCGCGAGCCGTTCGACGCCACCTTCGGCCTCGACACGGTCGACCCGGTGTGCCTGCACAAGGAGGTCGCGGGCGGCACCAAGAAGGCGCCGACCGTCTCGACGCTCTCCGCGTGCGCCGGAGGCGTGAAGCAGAAGGCCACGTTCGACGACACCGACCCCCTCGCCTACTACGACGCAGCTGCTCCGCAGAACTCCGTCAAGGTGGCAGGCGTCGGCGTCAAGGCCACGGTCACGGCCGACGACGGCGAGTTCCTCACCGTCGCGGTCAGCAACCCGGCGGCCGTCCCGGCTCCCTGAGCCGGACGGCACCACCTCGCACCAATCGCACCACCCGAGCCGGGGCCCCGCGTCGCGCGGGGCCCCGGTCCGCGTCTACCTGCGAGTAGGCTGCGGGCTCATCCATCGTGGGAGGACACATCACGTGAGCGTTGATCGCTTCGACTCGGGAGGGTCCCGGCCGCGAGGCGGCCGGATGCCGCGTCGCGAACGCCGCGCCCAGCTGCTCGAGTCGGCCCTCGAGGTCTTCGTCGCACAGGGCTACCACGCGGCCGCGATGGACGACATCGCCGAGCGCGCCGGCGTCTCCAAGCCGGTGCTCTACCAGCACTTCCCGGGCAAGCTCGAGCTCTACCTCGCGCTGCTCGACACGTCCTGCGACACGATCATCGACAACTGCCGTCAGGCGCTGGCCGCGACGCAGGACAACAAGCGCCGCGTCGAGGCCACGATGGACGTGTTCTACACCTACGTCGCCGCCGACACCGGCGCCTTCCGGCTCGTCTTCGAGTCCGACCTGACCAGCGAGCCGGCCGTGCGCGAGCACGTCGACCGGGTCACCACCGAGTGCGCCACGATGATCGCCGAGGTCATCCACGAGGACACCGGCCTGCCCGACGGGCCCTCGCGCCTGCTCGCCGTCTCCCTGGTGGGAATGGCACAGGTCAGTGCCCGGTTCTGGCTCACCGAGACTGCCGGCATCAGCCAGTCGGACGCGGCGGCCCTCGTCGCCGGGCTCGCCTGGCGCGGGATCCGCGGATACCCCCTGGACCACTGACCTCAGGGCCTGCTGGCTACCGTCACCACACACCCCCGTCGTACACCTGAAGGAGTTCCCCGTGGAGGTCAAGATCGGCGTCGAGCACGCCCCTCGCGAGCTGGTCGTCGAGACCGACGCCAGCCCCGAGGACATCGAGGCACAGCTCGCCGAGGCCATCGCGTCATCCGGCCTGTTCGCGTTCACCGACACCCGTGGGCGCCGCATCGCGGTGCCCGGAAGCAAGATCGCGTACGTCGAGATCGGCGGCGGTGTCGCCGGCGCCGTCGGCTACCGCTGACCCGCGGCAGCACGGCTGTCCGAGCGGCCTCCGCGACTCGTTCACCCCTGTAGGGGGTCGGTGTTTGATCCCGACCTCCTACAGGACGATGATGCGAAATGTGCCGACATTCTCGTCGGCATTCGACCGCACCATCAGGGTGCGGCATCCGAAAGGCAGAACTCGTGGACATCCTGTGGCTCATCATCGGAGGCGTCGTGATCGRCCTCCTCGGCAAGCTCGTCGCCCCCGGCGACAAGGACAACATCCCGCTGTGGCTCACCGTCCTGTGTGGCATCGGCGGCATCATCCTCGGCTACTACATCTACGCCGCCTTCGGTGGTAACGGATCGAACGGTGTCGACTGGGTCCGCTGGATCGTCGCCATCATCACCTCGGCCGTCCTGGTCGTGGTTGCCTCGACCGTCACCGGTCGCAACACCGGTTCGCGTACGCACGTCTGACGCAGCGCCGACCGGCACAGCACGTCGAAGGGCCCCGCACCGACCGGTGCGGGGCCCTTCGTCACGCGTCGGGTGTCTGTCCCGGCGTCCCGGGACGGCTCAGGAGTCGAGGCCGAGGTCGGCCATCCGCTGGGCGTGGCGCTCGGTGAGCCGGGTGAACATCCGCCCGAGCGCAGCCAGGTCGAGACCGGGGCGGTCCACTCCCCCGGCGAGCAGGGCGCTGAGCGCGTCGCGCTCCGCGGCCACCCGCTGCGCCTGGATGAGCGCCTCCCCCATGAGGCGCCGCCCCCACAGGGCCAGCCGGCCGCCGAGCCGGGGGTCGACCTCGATGCCCGCACGCACGCGCTCGACGACGAACGAGGAGTGCCCGGCGTCGTCGAGGGCGTCGATGATCAGGTCGCGGGTGTCCTCGTCGAGGTAGGCGGCGATCTCGCGGTAGAAGTCCGCGGCCAGGCCGTCGCCGACGTAGGCCTTGATGAGGCCCTCGTACCAATCGGCCGGTGCGGTGTGGCTGTGGAAGGAGTCGAAGCCCGCGCGGAAGGACTCCATCGCCGCGAACGGGTCGGCGCCGAGCGACTCGAGCCGCTCCTGGAGTCGCGACAGGTGCCCGAACTCCGCCGCCGCCATGCTCCCGATCGCGACCTTGTCGGCCAGGGTCGGAGCCAGCTTGGCGTCCTCGGCGAGACGCTCGAAGGCCGACAGCTCGCCGTACGCGATGACGCCCAGGAGCTCGATCACGGCCTGCCGGTAGGCCGGGTCGTGGACCGCCTCACCGAAGGCCCCACCGTCGTCCGGGCCGGCAGGCGCGCCGGAGGATTCAGTCATGTCCGCACCCTAGGGGATACAGTGGCCGCATCGAGCGCCACGCCGGAGCCCGAGTGCAGCTGCGCTCGCAGTGCAGCAGCCCTCGCACCAACCCGGCGGACCGACCCGGTCACTCCCGGCGCCGACGCATGTGCGCGGCAGGCTTTCCTCTTCGGTCCGCCGCTCCCACGGACTCGAATCGACGAAAGCGAACCCGCATGACCACCTTCCGCGAGCTCGGGGTACTTCCCGAGATCTGCGACGCGCTGGAGCGCGCCGGCATCACCACTCCCTTCGCCATCCAGGAGATGACCCTCTCGGTCGCCCTGATGGGCACCGACCTGATCGGCCAGGCCCGCACGGGCACCGGCAAGACCCTCGCCTTCGGCATCCCGGTGCTGCAGCGCAGCGTCACGACCACCGACCCGGCGTACGCCGACCTGCCGCAGGGCAAGCCGCAGGCGCTCATCGTCGCCCCGACCCGTGAGCTCGCGCTCCAGGTCTCCAACGACCTGCACCTGGCCAGCGCCGACCTCGGCCTGCGCGTCCTCACCGTCTACGGCGGTGTCGGCTACGACACCCAGCTCGACACCCTGGCCTCCGGCGTCGACATCGTCGTCGGCACCCCCGGGCGGCTCATCGACCTGGCCAACCGTCGCGCCCTCGACCTCTCGCACGTGCACGCGCTCGTGCTCGACGAGGCCGACGAGATGCTCGACCTCGGCTTCCTCCCCGACGTGGAGCGCCTGCTGAGCATGACGCCGGAGACCCGGCAGACGATGCTCTTCTCGGCCACCATGCCGGCCGCGATCGTCGCGCTGGCCCGCACGCACATGCGGCACCCGATGAACATCCGCGCCGAGTCGTCGTACGAGAACGCGACCGTGCCGGCCACGGCGCAGTTCATCTACCTCGCCCACGACCTCGACAAGCCCGAGATCATCGGCCGGGTCCTGCAGGCCGACGACGCGGAGAAGATGATCGTCTTCACCCGCACCAAGCGCCAGGCTCAGCGGATCGCCGACGACCTGGCCGAGCGCGGCTTCGCCGCCGCCCCGCTGCACGGCGACATGGCGCAGATCGCCCGCGAGAAGGCGCTCGCCAAGTTCCGCGAGGACAAGCTCAAGGTGCTCGTCTGCACCGACGTCGCGGCCCGCGGCATCGACGTCCGCGGGGTCTCGCACGTCGTCAACTACACCTGCCCCGAGGACGACAAGACCTACGTCCACCGCATCGGTCGCACCGGCCGCGCCGGTGCCACCGGCACGGCGATCACGCTGGTCGACTGGCCGGACATCGCCCGCTGGAAGATGATCAACAAGACGCTCGACCTGCCGTTCCCCGAGCCCACCGAGACCTACTCCACCTCCGAGCACCTGTTCCACGACCAGGGCATCCCGGTCGGGACCAAGGGCCGGATCGTCGACGCCGCCCCGGTCGAGCGCAAGCCGCGCGAGGACCGGGCCCCGTCCGGCGACCGCGCGCCGCGTGGGGAC
>NZ_JBFUKA010000080.1:0-19402 GCF_056401085.1 Nocardioides sp. P4_G4 | reverse complement strand
GACTACCCCGGCAGGAAGACCGACCCGGGCGAAAAGTGCCTCCCAGCGCGCCGCGATCGCGTCGGCGTCGTACTGGCGCGACGCGGAGAGCGCGCCCTCCCCGAGCCGGCGGAGCAGGGTGTCGTCGGTCGTGATCCGGCGCAGCGCGGCGGCGAGCCCGGCCTTGGCGCCGGCGCCGACGAGCAGCCCGGACACCTCGTCCTCGACGAGCTCGCGCGGGCCGGACGGGCAGTCGTAGGTCACGACCGGAACCCCGGCCGACATCGCCTCCTGGGCGACGAGCGGGAACCCCTCGGTCTTCGACGACATCGCGCAGACGGAGGCCCGCGCCCACTCCGGGGCCATGTCGGGCACGGCACCGGGCAGCTCGACGCGGTCGGCCAGCCCGGCCTTCGCGGCGTGGGCCACGAGCTCCTCGCGGAGCGGGCCGTCGCCGAGGATCCGAAGCCGCCAGCCGGGGGCATCCTCGGCGATCTGCTCGAAGGCGCGGACCAGGTGGATGAACTGCTTCTCCGGCACGATCCGGCCGGCGCTCACGATCGTCCGCGAGTCCAGCGGCGAGCGGGGCTGCGGGTCGATCGGCAGCGGGTTGGGCATGACCACGATCTCGGGAGCGGTGGCCCCGAGCTCGGCGCGCAGCCACGACGCGGTCGAATCGGTGAGCAGCGCGACGGCCGCGGCCCGCGGCGCGAAGGCCAGCAGCGGTTCCATCCCGCCGACCCGGTCGGCCGACGAGCGGTGCTCCTGGTGGACGACGGCGACCTCGCGACGTACGAGCATGATCGCCGCGGCCATCAGCGCCGGGGTGACGGTGACGAGGACGTCGACGTCGAGCTCGGGCAGCGCGGCCTCGAGCCCGACGTCGGTGAGCGCGGAGAACTGCCCGTCCCAGCGGGCCGGGACCAGCCGGGAGGGCTCGCGGTGCCGGGGGTCGTCCCCGCGTACGTCGACGAGGTGCTCCACCGTGACCGTCGGGTCGATCGCGTAGTGCGGCGCGTCCGCCGTGCGCGTGACCGACAGCATGCGGACGTCGACGTTGGCGCGGCGGGCCAGTGCGTTGGCCTGGGTGATCGCCGAGCGGGAGGTGCCGCCCATCCCGTCGAGGTTCAGGACGAGGTAGCCGACGCGCAGCCGGCCGGACCGACGTGGGCCGGAGCGGCTCAGGCGGGGCGCGATCTTCACGCCGCCACCCTAGGGGGCGGGCTCAGAGCCCGGTGACGCCCTCGCCGCCGCCGGCCTGCTCGTCGAAGTTCTCGTGCTCGAGCAGGTGCAGCACGGGGACACCGATCTTGCGCCGGGCCCGGGAGGTCCAGTCGACGTGGAAGAACTCGGCCACGACGTGCGGGCGGGTGAGGATGATCGCCTCGCGGGCACCCACCTCGGCGACCTTGGCGGCGAGCGCCTCCACGGGCGGCTGCCCGGTCACGGCGCCCTTGGCCGTGGCGCCGGCCGCGACGAGCGCCGCCAGCGTGGCCGTGAGGTCGTGGTCCGAGCGCTCGCGGCAGTCCTCGCGCACCGCCTCGAGCTCCTCCTCGCTCATCGCCATCGCGGGGGCCGACATCACGTCGCCGGCGCCGAGCATCCCGACGGACGCCTCGACCCGCGCTGCGGCGTCCTCGAGGGGCATGAGCACGTGGTAGATCACCTGGTCGGCGATCTCGTTGTGCAGTGAGCGGACCTGCTCGGCGTCCTGCAGGCTCAGCCCCTGCTCGACGAGGAGGACGACGTCGTACGTCCCCTGCCCGTCGTTGATGTCGTCATCGCCGCCGGTGCGGTCCGGGGTGCTGTTGTCGCTGGTCTCACTCAACGGGAATCGCCTCCACTCAGAATTCTAGCCAGGTCATAGCTCACCGGTTCCTCCAGCTGGTCGTAGCCGCACGACTCCGGGTCACGGTCCGGGCGCCACCGCTTGAACTGGGCGGTGTGCCGGAAGCGGCGGCCCTCCATGTGGTCGTACTTCACCTCGAGCACCCGCTCGGGCCGCAGCGGGGTGAACCCTAGGTCCTTGCCGGCGCTCCAGCGGCTCTGGGTGCCGGGGATGCGGTCGGGGTTGGCGGTGAGGAACTCCTGCCACCTCCCCCAGGGGTGCTCCTCGATCGGGCACACGAGGGGCTGGAGCTCCTCGATCAGCTCGGCCCGGCGGGCGGCGGTGAAGGATGCGCTGACGCCGATGTGCTGGAGCTCGCCGTCGGCGTACAGGCCCAGCAGCAGGCTGCCGAGCAGCGGCTTCTCGGGCGTGGAGGTCTTGTGCTCGCGGTAGCCGGCGACGACGACGTCGGCGGTGCGCTCGTGCTTGATCTTCATCATCGTGCGGCCGTTCTGGACGTACGGCGCGTCGAGCGGCTTGGCGATGACCCCGTCGAGGCCGGCGCCCTCGAACTCCTCGAACCACGTCCCGGCCTCGACCGGGTCGGTGGTGGTCCGGGTCAGGAAGCACGGGCCGGCGAGGTGCGCGAGCGCCTCCTCCATCACCGCGCGACGCTCGGCCAGGGGCCGGTCGATGTACGACGTGTCGCCCAGGGCGAGCAGGTCGAAGGCGACGAACCCCGCGGGCGTCTTCTCGGCGAGCATGTCGACGCGGGACTTCGCCGGGTGGATGCGCTCCTGGAGCACCTCGAACTCGAGGCGCTGGCCGACGGCCACGAAGACCTCGCCGTCCAGCACGATCCGCTCCGGCAGCTGCTCCTTGATGGCGGCGACCAGCTCGGGGAAGTAGCGGGTGAGCGGCTTGGTGTTGCGGCTGGTCAGCTCGACCTCGTCGCCGTCGCGGAACACGATGCAGCGGAAGCCGTCCCACTTGGGCTCGAAGCTCAGGCCCCCGTGCTTGGCCGGGTCGGGGATCCCCGCGACGGCCTTGGCGAGCATCGGTTGGACGGGTGGCATCACGGGCAGGTCCACGTCGTCGACCCTAGTCCAGTCCCTAGTCCTCGCCGCGGAGCGAGAAGGACCGCAGCCGGTCGCCGCAGAACCAGACCCCGCCGACCGTGACGACCACGCTGGCCAGCACGGCCCATGGGACGTTGGTCGGGTCGGGGAGCTCGGGGGAGACCTCGTGGCCGATCCGCAGCCCCCACTGGGCGACGCTCAGCCACGCCACCCCGCTCAGGAGGTTGCCGAGCAGTCCCTCCCAGATGAGGACGAAGAGCAGCGACACGATCACGGCGTGACGGGTGATCGCGGAGACCGCGAGGAAGAGTGCGGAGTACGTCGTCCCGGCCACCACCGCCGCGAGCCCGGCGGCCGTCGCCCGGTCACCGCCCCCGGCCACCAGCGCCGAGACGTAGAGGGGGAGTGCGCCGGCGACCATCGTCGCCGCCCAGGCGACCACCCACTTGCTGAGGGCGACCGCGTGCCGGCTGACCGGCTTGGAGAGCAGGTAGACGATCGACCCGTCGTCCACCTCCGGCCCGAGGACCGACGAGGCGGCGAGCACCGCCACCAGCGGCAGCACGACGGGGTAGCCCAGCCCCGGCAGCAGCGGCCACGCGGCGTCGCCGTCGGTGAGGCCCGCGATGGTGGCGGTCAATGCGACCAGCAGCACGGGGAAGGCCAGCAGCAGCCAGAACCGGCGGCGGCCGAGCAGCGCCTGCGCGGCGAGCTTGGTGATGGTCACGTTGATCATCGGGCCACCAGGTAGGCGAAGACGCTCTCGAGCGACTCGTCGCTGGGGGAGAGGTCGTAGAGGGTCAGACCGGCCGCCCGCGCCCACTGCGGCAGGCCGACCGCGAAGCTCCCGAGGTCGTCGACCTCGACGTCGAGGCCCCCGTCGGGTCGCAGGCGGACGGCGCGCACCGCGGCCTGGGCGATCAGCAGGGTGGCGAGGGCACGGTCGTCGCTGGAGACGACGGCGTACTGCACGGGACGGTCGGTCATCAGGCGGCGGATCGCGCCGAAGTCGCCCGACGCGGCGTGCCGGCCGGAGACGACCACCTCGATGTGTCGGGCAAGTCGCTCGACCTCCTCGAGGATGTGGGAGCTGAAGAGAACGGTGCGGCCCTCGTCGCCGAGGCGGTGCAGCAGGTCCATGAGGTGCATGCGCTGGCGCGGGTCGACACCGTTGAAGGGCTCGTCGAGCAGCAGGACCGCGGGGTCGTGGACCAGTGCCGCAGCGATCTTGACCCGCTGGCGCATGCCCTTGGAGTAGGTGTCGAGCCGTCGTGCGGCCGGCTCCACCATGTCCACCTCGGCGAGGATGCGCTCGGTGGCTGCGGCCGCGTCGGGGAGACGGTGCAGGTCGGCGTTGGCACGGACGAACTGGCGGCCGGTGAGGTAGCCGAAGCTCAGCTCGCGCTCGGGCACCAGGCCGATGCGCCGGTAGGCCTCGGTGTGCCGCCAGACGGGCTCCCCGTCGAGGGTCACCGTGCCGGCCGACGGGGCGAGGAAGCCGGTCATCATCGCCATCAGGGTGGTCTTGCCCGCGCCGTTGGGACCGAGCAGGCCGGTGACCCCGGGGGCGATGGTGAGCGAGACGTCGTTGACGGCGACGACGTTGCCGAACCAGCGGGAGACCGAGTCGAGGACCAGCGTGCTCATCGCGAACCCACCTTGAGGAAGCGCGCCACGATGGCGGCGAGGCCGGCCACCGCGACGAGGACGGCGACGGCGAGGTAGACCGCGACCCACCCGCCCGCGGGCGGGGTGAAGACCGTGACCCCGGCGTCCCACGCGGACGCGAGGCCGTTGGTGAGCGACCAGGGGGAGGCGAGCCCGGCGACGACGCCGACCTGGTCGGCGTCCTGCTCGGAGGTGATGGCCTGGACGGCGGTGACCACGCCCGTGACGACGACGAGCGCGACGATCGAGCCGACCACGGCGAAGCCCCGGCGCAACGAGACCGCGGAGATGAAGCCGGTGATGCCCGCCAGCATCGCCGCCACCAGCAGGAGCAGCGCCACGGCCTTGAGGAGGTCGGTGGTCTGCTCGCTGACGTCGAGCCCGGCGAGCAGCCCCCCGGCGTACAGGACGAGCAGCGGCAGGACGGTGAAGACGAGGAGGGCGGTGGCGAGCGACGCCCAGCGGGTGAGCGCGATGACGTACGCCGGCAGCGGGCGCGCCAGGTAGAGCACGATCGAGCGGTAGCGCAGGTCGCGGGAGAACAGCACCGGCGCCTGCGCGGCCGCGAACAGGCTCACCAGCAGCTGGACCTGGTTGGTGTAGCCGGCGTAGGTCAGGGGCAGCTCCGAGAGGCCCACGATGGTCACCACGCCGACCACGATGGCGGCCGGCAAGGTGCTCAGCGCCAGCAGCAGGAAGGGCAGGATCTTGGACTTGCCCGAGCGCCCGAGGCCGAAGGCGTGGCGCAGGCCGGTGACGTAGAGGGTGCGGGCGATGGTCCCGACGCCGTCGCGGGGTCCGTCGTAGTGGCGGTAGCCCAGGTCGTGGATGACTCCGGAGCGCTGGTCAGACACGAGGTCCACCTCCCGCGGGCGTGGTGTCGGGCGTGGTGTCGGGCGCGTCGTCGAGGAAGACGTCCTCGAGGTGGCGTCGGTCGGGCTGCAGGCGCATCAGGCCCAGGCCCAGGTCGGCGGCGGTGTCGCGTACCAGGTCGTGCACCGAGAGCCCGGCAGGCGGGGGCTCCACGGCGATCGCGGTCCCGCGCGGGCGGCAGGTGAGCCCGGCGGCGGCCAGCGCCTCGCCGAAGCGGTCGCGCTCGGTGGTGCCGCCGACCACCTCGACCAGGAGGCTGCCGGTGCGCTCGAGGAAGTCGCCGGTCGCGCTGGAGCGAAGGAGGTGGCCGGCGTCGAGCACGACGACGTGGTCGCTGACCTGCTCGAGCTCGCCGAGCAGGTGGGAGGTGACCAGGACGGCGATGCCGAAGTCGCTGCCGATGCGTCGGACGAGGGCGAGCATGTCCGTGCGCGCGGCCGGGTCGAGCCCGTTGGTCGGCTCGTCGAGGAACACCAGGCGTGGGTCGTGAACGAGCGCCTGGGCGAGCTTGGCGCGCTGCTTCATGCCGGTGGAGTAGCCGCCCATCGGCCGGTAGCGCTCCTCGTCGAGGCCGACGTGGCGCAGCACGTCGGCCGAGCGCTCCCGCGCCGCCGAGGCGCCGAGCCCGGACATGCGTGCCATGTGCACGACGAACTCGCTCGCGCTCACGTCGGGCGGCAGGCAGTCGTGCTCGGGCATGTAGCCCACCAGCCGGCGGATCTCCTCGCCCCCGGTCGCGATGTCGTGGCCGAGCACCCGGGCGCTGCCCGAGGTGGGCTCGAGCAGGCCCAGCAGGATCTTGATGAGCGTCGACTTGCCGGCGCCGTTGGCACCCACCAGGCCCGTCACGCCCTCGCCCACCTCGATCTCGAGGTCGGTCAGGGCGTGCACCTGCCCGTAGTGCTTGGTGAGCCCCGTGGTCTCGATGACCTGCTCGCTGTCCCCCGTCACCACGCCCACGCTAGCGGTGAGCGGGGACACTGCCCATCAGGAATGTCCCTGATCCCTGTGGAGGTCCGGTGAAGGTTGCCGGGGCCGGGCCCTAGGCTTGGGCCCTCATTCCCCGGTTGGTCTGCCGGCAGGGCCCGCCTGACTTTGAATCAGGACTAGCGACGTAGGTTCGACTCCTACCCGGGGAGCTCGGCTCTACGTGTGTCCCGGTGGGCGGTGAGCCAGCCACATTCGCCCGCGACGGAATGTGGGTCGGGCACCGCTCCCGCGCGTGTCGTCCCGTGACGCGCCGGGTGGCGGTTGGTCAACCACATTCGCTCGCGACGGAATGTGGCCTGCTCACCGCTCCTCCGGGGACCCGGGCGGGAAGTCGTCCATCGAGTGCCTCGACCCGTCGGGGCTGTACGCGAACCACGCACCTCCGGGCACGACGCGGGTCTCGACGGGAGGGTCGACCGGAGGAAGCTCCTCGCGCGACGAGGCCACCAGGTCGTCCTCCCAGAACACGAGGAACGGCTGGCGGTCCGGGTCCAGCGGCCCGATCAGGTCCGTGAAGTAGTCCTGCGGTCCGAGGTCGACGTAGCGGCGGAGCAGCACCCGGTCCCACTCCGGGGGCGACACCAGGACGGTGACGGTCCGCTGCTCGTCCTCGCCCCAGGCGAGAGCGAGCTCGAGCCGGCCGGGCTCCACCTCGCGCACCGTGCCCTCGCCGGCCAGGCCGTCGAGCAGCACCTGCCACCGCGCCGCTGCGTCGGGCAGGTCCTCGATCGACCGCGGCACCATCCCGGACCGGTGCCGCTGCACGAGCCGGTGGGCGGCACCCTCCACCCTCCGTGCCACGGCAGGGGCGTACGCCGTGGGGTCGTCGTACCCGCTCAGCCTCCGCCACTCCGCGTCGACAGGCACGGTGACCGTCCCCTCACGGGCCAGCCCCTCCCACCCCGGGCCGTCGGGGGCCTCGAGCACGAACCCGATCTCCAGCATCGGCGCGTGTTCCCCGGGGACCACCCGGGCCGAGGTGACGCGCACGTCGCGGCCGAGCCCGTCGTAGCGGTCGATCCCGTCGTCGGCCCGCCCGTACGGGTCGGCCGGGTCGATCCCCGTGGGCGAGGGGTTGGTGAGGATCGCGAAGAGCTCCCGTACGTACGCCGCGTCGTCCATCGCCCCATCCTGCCGTCCGGGCGCCCCGGAGGCGGTGAGTCAGCCACCTTCGAATGCGGCGGAATGTGGGTCACTCACCGCGCGCAAGCGTGTCGTCCCGCGGCGCGCAGGGCGGCGGTGAGCCAGCCACCTTCGAATGCGACGGAATGTGGGTCACTCACCGCCCCGGGACCCGCCGAGCGGCGTCGCTGGCAGACTGCAGGCATGGACAACCTCACCGTGATCGTCCTCGCTGCCGGCGGCGGCACCCGCATGAAGTCCAAGACGATGAAGGTCCTGCACCCCATCGGCGGGCGCAGCATGATCGGGCACGTCCTGCGGGCGGTGCAGGCCGTGGAACCGCAGCGGATCGTCGCCGTGGTCGGCCACCAGCGCGAGCAGGTCGGGCCGCACATCCACGAGCTCGTGCCCGACGCGGTGCTGGCGGTCCAGGAGACCCAGGACGGCACCGGCCACGCGGTGCGCATCGCCATGGAGGCGCTGGGGGAGGGCGGCTCCGCCACGGGCACGGTCATCGTCGCGGCGGGGGACACCCCGCTGCTGCGCGGCGACAGCCTGCAGGCCTTCGCCGAGGAGCACGAGGCGGCGCAGCGGGCGGTGAGCATCCTGTCCGGCGTGGTCGCCAACCCGTTCGGCTACGGCCGCATCGTGCGCAACGACGAGGGCGACGTCGAGGCCATCGTGGAGGAGAAGGACGCCAGCCCCGAGCAGCGCGAGATCGCCGAGATCAACTCCGGGATCCTCGCCTTCGACGCCGAGTTCCTCGTCGAGGCGCTGGGCGCGATCACCAACGACAACCACAAGGGCGAGTACTACCTCACCGACACCGTCCAGCTCGCCCGTGACGCCGGCCTGACGGTCGGCGCGCACACCATCGAGGACGTCATGCAGACCGAGGGCGCCAACGACCGCGCCCAGCTCGCCGACCTCGGCCGCGAGCTCAACCGGCGCATCGTCACGCAGTGGATGCGTGACGGCGTGACGGTCATGGACCCCGCGACGACCTGGATCGACGCCGACGTGCAGCTGGCCCAGGACGTCACGATCCTGCCCGGCACCCAGCTGCTCGGCGCCACGGTCGTCGCCGAGGACGCCGTGGTGGGACCGGACACGACGCTCAAGGACTGCGAGATCGGCGCCGGCGCCCGCGTCGTACGCACGCACGCCGAGCTGGCCGTCGTCGGCGACCGAGCGACCGTCGGCCCCTTCGCCTACCTCCGCCCCGGCACCCAGCTCGGCGTCGCGGGCAAGATCGGCACCTTCGTCGAGACCAAGAACAGCCAGATCCGCGACGGCGCCAAGGTCCCGCACCTCTCCTACGTGGGGGACGCCGAGATCGGCGAGGGCACCAACATCGGGGCCGGCACGATCTTCGCCAACTACGACGGCGTCGCCAAGCACCGCACCGTCGTCGGGCGRCACGCGAAGACGGGGTCCAACAACACCTTCGTCGCACCCGTGGTCATCGGCGACGGGGCGGGCACCGCCGGGGGCACCGTCGTACGCCGCGACGTCCCGCCCGGCGCCCTCGCGGTCAGCAGCGGCCCGCAGCGCAACCTCGAGGGGTGGGCTCAGTCCCGGCGTCCCGGCACCGCCCAGGCGCAGGCCGCCGCCCATGCCGCCGCCCATGCCGCCGCCCAGGCGAACGAGGGATCCGTCACGGGTGAACAGCAGGTGGACCCCGGGGTTGGGCCGGACGGCCTCGGTGAGTCACAATCCTGACGTCGACACTCCACCCCCGATAGAGGAGTCGCAGCCGGTGACCGGACTCAAGAAGACGACCGAGAAGAACCTGATGGTCTTCAGCGGTCGGGCCCACCCGACGCTGGCTGCCGAGGTGGCGGACACGCTCGACACGGCGCTGGTGCCGCAGTCGGCGTACGAGTTCGCCAACGGCGAGATCTACGTCCGCTACGAGGAGTCGGTGCGCGGGTGTGACGCGTTCGTCATCCAGAGCCACACCTCGCCGATCAACGAGTGGATCATGGAGCACCTGCTCATGGTCGACGCGCTGAAGCGGGCCTCCGCCAAGCGGATCACCGTGGTCATGCCGTTCTACGGCTACGGCCGCCAGGACAAGAAGCACCGCGGTCGCGAGCCGATCTCGGCGCGGCTGATCGCCGACCTGTTCAAGACGGCCGGTGCCGACCGGCTCATCACCGTCGACCTGCACGCCGACCAGATCCAGGGCTTCTTCGACGGCCCCGTCGACCACCTGATGGCCCTGCCGATCCTCGCCGACTACGTCCGCGACAAGTACGGCGACCAGCCGCTCGCCGTGGTCTCACCGGACGCCGGCCGGATCAAGGTCGCCGAGCGCTGGTCGGCCCGCCTCGGCGGTGCCCCGCTGGCCTTCATCCACAAGACGCGTCGTACCGACCGGCCCAACGAGACGGTGGCCAACCGGGTCGTCGGTGACGTCAAGGGCCGCATCTGCGTCCTGACCGACGACATGATCGACACCGGCGGCACCATCGTGAAGGCCGCCGAGGCGTGCATCGAGGAGGGCGCCGCGGGCGTCATCATCGCCGCCACCCACGCGATCCTCTCCGACCCCGCCGTCGACCGCCTCAAGAACTGCTCGGCCGCCGAGATCGTGGTCACCAACACGCTCCCGGTCGCCGCCGACAAGCAGTTCGACAAGCTGACCACCCTCTCGATCGCGCCGCTCATCTCGCGGGCGATCAAGGAGGTCTTCGAGGACGGCTCGGTCACCTCCATGTTCGACGGTCACGCATAGCCGGCGCCGCGGGGGCGTAGCCTCGCGCGGGTGCCGTTGACCGAGACCCTTGCCGTCGAGGCGCGCGACCTGCGCCGCACGTTCAAGACCAAGCAGGGCGTCCTGCGTCCCACGCGCAAGACGGTCGAGGCCGTCAAGGGCGTCAGCTTCGAGATCGCGCCCGGCGAGCTCTTCGGCCTGCTCGGCCCCAACGGGGCGGGCAAGACGACCACCATCAAGATGCTCATCACCCTGCTGATCCCCACGTCGGGCAGCGCGTCGGTGCTGGGGCGCGACGTGGTGTCCGACGTGCGCGAGGTGCGCAGCCGGATCGGCTACGTCTTCGGCGGGGACCGCGGCCTCTACGAGCGCCTCACCGGTCTCGACAACCTGCGCTACTTCTCCGAGCTGTACGGCGTCCCACCCCGCGAGCAGAAGGCGCGCATCGGGTCCCTCCTCGAGCTGGTCGGCCTGACCGGCCGCGAGGGGGAGAAGGTCGAGGGCTACTCCCGGGGCATGCGCCAGCGGCTGCACATCGCACGCGGGTTGCTGCACGACCCGGACGTGTTCTTCCTGGACGAGCCGTCCATCGGCATCGACCCGGTCGGCGCCCGGGAGCTGCGCGCGACCATCGCCGGGCTGCGGGAGCAGGGCAAGACCGTGCTGCTCACCACGCACTACATGTTCGAGGCCGACGAGCTGTGCGACCGGATCGCGGTGATCCGCTCCGGCGAGATCGTGGCCGAGGGGACGCCCGAGGAGCTGAAGCGGCTGGTGAGCTCCGGGCGCGTGCTCGAGGTGGAGACGTACGGCGTGCGCGACGAGGTCCTCGACCGGCTGCGGGCCGTGCCGGGCGTGCGTGCCGTCGCGGTCGAGGAGCGCGGCCAGCTCCAGGTCGTCGTGGTCGCGTGCGAGACCGGCGCCGAGGTGACCCAGCCGGTCCTGGCCGGCCTGGACCACACCCGCGTCGGCCGGGTCAGCCACCGCGACCCGACGCTCGAGGACGCGTACGTCGAGCTGGTCACCCGGAGCGGCGGGTGATCCGCCTCCGCCAGCTGGCCGTCTGCTACTGGCTGCAGCTCAAGATCCTGCTGTTCTCGCCGTTCGAGGGGTTCCTCGCGGTGGTCTTCCCGCTGATGTTCGCCACCGCGGCACTGCTCGTCTACCGGGTGCAGGGGGATCCCGAGGCGATGCTCTACGCCGGCATCGGAGCCGCCGCGATGGGCATCTGGACCTCCCAGACCGTCAGCGCCAGCACCCTGGTCCAGCGCGAGCGGTGGGCCGGCACCCTGGAGCTCGTGGTCGCGGCGCCGACCCGCTTCTCGCTGGTGCTGCTGCCGATCACCTTCGCGATGGCCACGATCGGCCTCTACAGCGTGGTCGCCACCGTGCTGTGGAACTGGTGGCTCTTCGACGTGCGCCTCCACGTCGCCGACTGGCCGCTGTTCATCCTCAGCATCCTGATGGCCACCATCACCATCGCGTTGTTCGGATTCCTGCTGTCGGTCACCGCGGTCCGCTACCGCACCTCCTGGGCGCTGGGTGCGGCCCTGGAGTACCCCGGCTGGCTGCTGTGCGGCTTCGTCATCCCCCTCGACCTCCTGCCCGACGCCTTGCGGCCGCTGTCGTGGATCCTCGCCCCGACCTGGGCGGTGCAGGGCATGCGTGCCGCCGCCGCCGGGGAGAGCCCGTGGCTCGACCTCGCCGTCTGCGGCCTCGTCGGTCTCGGGTACGCCGTCCTGGCCGCGTGGCTCGGCGTACGCCTCATCGACTCCGCCCGCCGCGACGCGACGCTGGCCCTGACGTGAGGGGGCACGCGTGGTGAGCCTGCGCATCTTCTTCATCGGCGGCCTGATGAGCTACCGGGCGATGTTCGGCTGGATGAATCCGTGGATCTTCATCCCGGCCCTCCTGGTCTCGCCGATCTGCCAGATCCTGCTCTTCGCCTTCATCGGACGCAGTGCCGGCGTGGGCGACGACGAGTTCTACGTCATCGGCAACGCCCTCAACTACGCCGCGATCCCGTGCCTGTTCGCGATGAGCTCGACGATCGCCGGTGAGCGCTACTCCCAGACGCTGGGGCTCGTGCTGGCGACGCCGGCGCGCCGGGTGCCGCTGTTCCTCGGCCGGGCCATGCCCGTGATCGCCAACGGCTGGGGGGTCGCCATGTTCGGCGTCGTCGTCGGCTCGCTGCTGCTGGACACCGACATCCCCGGCGGGGCGTGGCCGGCGATCGCGTTCGTGGTCGCCGTCGGCTCGCTGTCCTCGACCGGGCTGGGCCTGGTCATGGGCGCCGTCAACCTCGTCTACCGCGAGGGCGCGACGCTGGGCAACGTGCTCTTCCTGGTGCTGCTGATCTTCACCGGCACCAACGTGGCCCTCGACGACCTGCCCTCGTGGATGGCGGCCATCGGTCGTTGCCTGCCGCTGACCCACGCGATCGAGGCGACCCGGTTGCTGGCGAACGGCGCGAGCTGGAGTGCCGTGCAGGGGCTGGTGGGCACCGAGCTGCTCATCGGCATCGCGTACGTCGTCGTCGGGCTGTCCTCGATCCAGGTGCTCGAGCGGCTCAGCCGGAGCGGCGCCACGCTCGACCGGGTCTGACTCCCGATTCGACCTCCGGTGCACCCCGGCCGTAGGCTTGGGAAGTTGCCTCGGCGAGGGAGCTCGACTCCGTGATCGACAGGGCAGCGTGGACCTCAACGCCGCGCGCCGACTGTCGGATGCGCGGCGTTCTGCTTTCTCCGGGGTCCCACATTCCACGTACTGAGGAGAAGAGCATGGCTGCCGAGAAGATCACCGCCGAGACCCGTACCGAGTTCGGCAAGGGTGCGGCCCGCCGCATCCGTCGCGAGGACAAGATCCCCGCCGTCATCTACGGCCACGGCAACGAGCCCGTGCACGTGACCCTTCCGGGCCACCAGACGATGATGGCGCTCAAGCACGGCGGCTCCAACGCGCTGCTGGAGCTCGACGTCGAGGGCAGCGAGCAGCTCGCCCTGGCCAAGGAGGTCCAGGTCGACCCGATCCGTCGCGTGATCGAGCACATCGACTTCGTGGCCGTCCGCCGCGGCGAGAAGGTCACCGTCGACGTCCCGATCCACGTGGTCGGCGACGCCGCCCCCGACACCCTGGTCGTCACCGAGAACGCCGTCATCTCCGTCGAGGCCGAGGCCACGCACATCCCCGAGTTCTTCGAGGTCTCGGTCGAGGGCGCCCCGGTCGGCACCCAGATCCACGCGAGCGAGATCACCCTCCCGTCGGGCACCACGCTCCTCGCCGACGGAGAGCTCCTCATCGTCAATGTCACCCAGCAGATCTCCGCGGAGGCGCTGGAGGCCGAGCTGGCCGAGGCCGAGGAGGACCTGGGCATCGAGCACGACGTCTCGGACGCCGAGATCGCCGAGGCGCAGGTGGAGGCGGCCGCCGAGGACGCCGCGGGCGACGCCGCCGAGGGCAGCTCCGCCGAGTGACCTCGTTGATCCACAGGCTGCGCCGCACCGGGCTCCCCGGTGCGGCGTTCGCCATTTCAGGGTGGCGCAGGGCCGGGTGGTCCCGCGCGCGACGGCCGGAGACCGGCTGGGAGGATGAGCACATGAGTGACGACGTCTGGCTCGTGGTCGGCCTGGGCAACCCGGGACCGACCTACTCGGGCCACCGCCACAACGTGGGCTACCTCGTCACCGACGAGCTGGCCGACCGGATGGGTTCGCCCTTCCGGGCCCACAAGAGCGGTCGTGCCGACGTGGTCGAGGGGCGCCTGACGCCGCCTGGCACCCCGGGTCCTCGCGTGGTGCTCGCYCGGCCGCGCTGCTACATGAACGAGACCGGCGGACCGGTCAAGGCCCTGGCCACGTTCTACAAGGTGCCGCCCGATCGGGTGGTGGCGATCCACGACGAGCTCGACATCGCCTTCGGCACGCTGCGCACCAAGCTCGGCGGCGGCGACAACGGTCACAACGGGCTGCGCTCGATGCGCTCGAGCCTGGGGACAGGGGACTTCTACCGCGTCCGCTGCGGGATCGGGCGCCCGCCCGGGCGCCAGGACGTCGCCGACTTCGTCCTCTCCAACTACTCGGCGGCCGAGCGCAAGGACCTGCCCTTCCAGGTCATGGACGCCGCCGACGCGGTCGAGTCGCTGCTGACCGAGGGCCTCGAGAAGACCCAGCAGCGCTTCAACTCCTGATCCGCCCGCGCCCGCAGTCCCGGACCCGCATCAGCCCGGTGGGAGCACCAGGGTCCAGGCGAGCGCCTTGCCCGAGGTGATGCCCGAGGTCGCGGCGAGCGCCGGAGCGGTGCCGGCGGTGCTCCACGCCTGGTCACCCGCGGCGGCCACGAGCAGCCCACCGCCGCTCCCGGTGGTGGCCGCCCTGGCCGTCAGCACGGGCGGCAACGTCCAGGCGTGGACGTCGCTGGCCTTATCGACGTAGTACCTCACCACCCCGGAGGCGTCCTGCGCGACCGTTGCCGCGGGTGCCGTGTGCGTGGTCGAGCTCCCGGGCTCAGCCCTGCCGATAGTGGCCGTCGGTGCGCCGGCGCCGCTGTAGGCCAGGAGGACGAGGCTGGTCTTGGACAGTGCGTCCAGGCTCACCTGGACGGTGGTCCCGGCCAGACCCGGACCCGCGGTCCTCGTCAGCACCCAGGACCGCACATCGGTGCTGTCCGACACGGTGCCCAGGACGGTCCAGCCCGACGGCGTGGTGAGCGTCGCCGCCCGGTTGGCGGTCACGAACAGCACCAGGCGATCCGTCGACTGCACGGAGCCGGGGACGGTCACGACCGGTCGCACCGAGTTGGAGTCCGAGGAGCCGGTCGCGCGCCACTGTGGCCCCGACACCGGGGGCGGCTGGTCCTCGACGAGGACCTCACGGGTCAGGGAACCGGTGGCTCCCTCGTCGTCGGTGACGGTCAGGGTCACCGGGTAGGTGCCGGCCGCGGCGAAGACGTGCTGGGTGGTGGCGCTCGAGCCCGTCGCGGACTGCCCGTCGCCGAACGTCCAGTCGAAGCCGACCACGGCGCCGCCGTCGGGATCCCTCGAGCYGCTCGCGTCGAAGGAGCAGGAGGTGCCGACGCAGGAGGACGTGAACGCGGCGACGGGATCGCTCGCGGGCGGCGGGGCAGCCGGTGCGACCACGACCACGGCGTACTCCTGGCCGCCGCCGCCGGCGAGCACCGCGTTCGCCACCCCGGGGACGACGACAGGGGTCGAGCGGTTGACGGTCGTCCCGTCGCCGACCTGACCCGCGGAGTTGGCCCCCCAGCTCATCAGCCGACCGTCCGCGAGCACGGCCATCCCGGTGTCGCGACCGGACCCGATCATGGTGACCGAGGAGAGGTTGCGGACGCTGACGGGGCGCGTCCTGGTCGTCGTGGTGCCGTCGCCGAGGTTGGCCCGGTAGTTGCGACCCCAGGCGGCGACGGTGCCGTCGGTGCGCAGGGCGTAGGAGTGGTGTGCGCCGGCGATCACCTGGAGGGCACCGCCCGTGACCTGGACCTGGACCGGCGACGTCCGGTCGGTGAGGGTGCCGTCGCCGATCTGCCCGTAGTCGTTGGACCCCCAGGCCCAGACCGTGCCGTCGTCGCGCAGGGCCAGGCCGTGGTCGCGCCCTCCGGCGATGCCGACGATGCCGGTGAGTGAACCGACGCGGACGGGGGTGGTGCGCCGCGTCGTCGTCCCGTCGCCCAGCTGCCCCTCGTCGTTGCGACCCCAGGCGACGACCGTGCCGTCGGCCCGCAGGGCGTAGCTCATGTTGCGGCCGGCTGCGATCGCCACGGCGGTGGTGAGGCCGGACACCGTGACCGGGGAGCGTCGCAGGGTCGTCGTGCCGTCCCCGAGCTGGCCGTCGGCGTTGAGTCCCCAGGTCCGGACGGTGCCGCCCGCGAGCAGGGCGAGCGAGGAGTTGTGACCGGTCTCGACGGCCGTGACGCCGCTGAGTCCCGGGACCTGGGTCGGGGTCGAGCGGTTCGCGGTCGTCCCGAGGCCGAGCTGGCCCTCGACGTTGCTGCCCCACACCCAGACGGTGCCGTCGTCGCGCAACGCCACGACGTGCTCGCGCCCGCCGTGCAGGTCGACCACGTGGTCCAGCCCGGTGACCGGGCCGGGCGTCAGCCGGGTCTGTGTCGTGCCGTCGCCGAGCTGGCCGAAGCCGTTGCCGCCCCACGTCCACGGGACGCCGCCGGGGGAGATCGCGGCGGCCGCCTCCGGGGCCAGGGCCTCAGCGGGAGCGTGGGCCAGGGGCGTGAGCCCGACCATCAGGACGGCGGCGGCCCAACCGGCCCCGCGGCGTGTCAACCGCACGTGCGTCACGTCGCGCCCTCCGCTCGTCCTGCCCTCGACGCTAGACATCCGGCGAGCGTGCCGCACCACCTAATTCGGGGATCGTGGCTCCGGCACCCAGCCGAAGTGGGTCCGCAGCTCCCGGTTCCACCGGTTGGCGGGCAGCGCGGGGTCGAGCACAGCCATGCCGACGCAGTACTTGCTCAGGGACACGGGCCGGTAGCCGAGGCGGCACAGCGCGTGGTCGAGGGGGGACGCCGCGCCCATCGTCTTCGACTCGAGGACGACCACCGCCTCCAGGGGGCCGTAGCGCTGCCCGCCCGGGTTCTCGAACGTCAGGTTGACGTCGCAGGTCACGCGGTCGCCACGGGTGGGGTCCACCAGGGTCGCCCGTCGGTAGGCGGTGGTGAGCGTCGGGGCCAGGGTGGGTGCTCCGGTGACCGCTCCGAGACGTTCGACGGCGAGCGCGTGCGCCTCGACGTCGAGGTGGTCCCGCGCGTCGAGCCGGTACGGGTAGCGCTCCTTGACCGTCTCGCCCCGCGAGCCGACGCTCTTGAACTCGAGCAGGCACTCGCCGGAGTCGAGGTAGGTGCGTGTGCGGATCTTGGCCCTGCGCCGCCGGCCGTGGGCGTGCTGGCGGTACGTCGCGAGCTGGGGCGTGTCGAAGTACACCGACTCGTAGCGGAAGAGCCGCAGGTCGTCGATCTGGAGCACGGCGAGGTGGTCGCCCAGCTGGTCGAGGACCGTCGTCAGCACCGGGGCCGGCACCAGGTACTTGCGGTCCACCCGCGTCTGCAGCGCGGCGTACTCCAGCACCTCGTCGAGTGTGACGGGGCGCAGCCGCGAGGTCGCCTCGAGGAGCCCCGCCTCGGCGGACACCGTCTCGGCGGACACCGCGTCGGCGGACACCGGGTCACCGCTCTTCGATGGGGGCCGCCGGGGCGTGCGCGTCGGCCGTCTGGAGTGGGATCAGGGTGGGGACGGTGGTCCAGGAGTCGTCGACGAGAGGGCGGCCGGGTCCTCGGGCGAGCAGGCCGTCGCCGGCTCGCGCCCCGCGGCGGCGCTCGCGTGACGGGGCCGGGACGCGGTAGCGGATGTCGACGATGGTGACGTCGCGCACGAAGTCGAGCTCCTGCACGATGCAGTGGCGCACCTCGACGCCCAGCCGGCTCTCGATGTGTGCCCGGAGGACCTCCTCGTCGGGGATGGCGGAGTCCAGCGTCAGGAGCTGGCGTCGTGCCCGGGGCAGCAGCCGCGGGTGGTCGGCGACGTACATCACCAGCGCCAGGAGCCCGATGAGCAGCGGCACGAGGTAGGTCGGACCGCCACCCACCCCGGCCAGCAGGCCGAGGGCCAGGGCGACGAAGTAGTAGGCGATCTCCTCCTGGGTGATGCTGTCCGAGCGCAGGCGGATGATGGACAGGATGCCGAACAGCCCCAGTCCCAGGCCCGCACCCACCGCCGACGACGTCAGCATGGCCGTCACGCTGAGGATGCCGATGTTCAGCGCGACGTAGGCGAGCATGAGGTCACGTCGCTGGTGGCGGTGGAAGTAGATCGCGACGACGAACATGATGGCGGCGATGTCGCAGCCGATGGGCAGCACATGGGGCATGGTGAGGACCTTTCCTGGCCAGGTCCTTTGCACGCTACGTGTCCCCGGTGGGATCCCCGTCACCAAATTTCACGATCTTGTCGCCCGCCGTTCACGTCGCTCCACGTGGGGCGCAGCGCGGGTGCAGACGCACTCGTTCCACGGACCCTCGAGGCCCGTGGAACGGGTACGTCGGATCCTGTCCGGCGTGCGGTGTCAGCCCGCCCGGCGCAGCAGGATCGTCCACATGGTCGCGTTCGCCGAGGCAGCGTTCGCCGTCGCGGTCAGTGCACCGTACGGTCCGGCCGCCAACGGGCCGTCGGAGTCGGCCAGCGCGCTGCACACCCGCCCGGTGCTGGTGCCGCAGACGCCCTGGCGCTGGACGACCCCGGCCGGCAGCGCGAAGCCCGTCGTCGCCGAGGACTTGTCGGCCCAGTAGGACACGGCCCAGTCACCCGCGCCCGCCTGCACCGTCGGAGTGGAGTGCCCCGCACGGAAGACCGTCTCCGACGCCTTGGCGACCACAGGAGCGAGCATGTCGCCCGAGTAGGCGGCCACCGTCAGCGTGTACTTGGCGGCGGCGTCCATGGAGAACCGCACTGTCTTGCCGCCGTCGCCCACGGCAGCGACCTTGGTGTAGACGTTGGTCTGCATCGTGCCCGAGGTGGCGGTGTCGACCAACGTCCACCCCGTCACGCCGGTCGTGGAGCCGACGGTGCGGGTGGTGTCGTTGAGGCTGAGCACCATCAGCAGCCGGTCGCCGGTCGCGGTCCCCGCGGGCACGGTCGTGTTGGGCGTGGAGACGTTGCCCTGGTTGGCGGTGCTGCCCACCAGCGCGATCGGGCGCACCGCGACCGGGGTGACGTTGCGGCTGGCGGTCCCGGTGCCCTGGTCGTTGTCGGTCACCGTGAGCGTGACGGCGTACGGACCGGTGGCGCCGTAGGTGTGGGAGGGCGAGGCGCCGGTCGTCGTGTCCGTCTCGCCGTCGCCGAAGTCCCAGGCGTACGTCGTGAGCGTGCCGTCGACGTCCCCGGAGGCGGTCGCGTCGAACGTGCACTCGAGGAACGTGCAGCTCGCCGTGAACGAGGCGGTGGGTGCCGCGTTGGTGCGGGTCACCTGGACCGGGATCACGAGCGAGCCCTGGGTGCCCTCGTCCTCGGTCACGGTCAGCGTCACGTTGCGGGTCCCGGAGGTCACGAAGGCGTGGCTGGCCGTCACCCCCGTCGCCGTGCCTCCGACGCCGAAGTCCCACGCGTTCGTCGCGACGGATCCG
>NZ_JBFUKA010000079.1:0-20152 GCF_056401085.1 Nocardioides sp. P4_G4 | reverse complement strand
ACGCCGTCCCGCTCGACGGCCCCGGTCGCCGCCGCGCTGCCCATGGTCCGCCGCGGCGGCTACGACAAGGCCGCGGTCGACCAGCGGATCAACCAGCTGACCACCGAGAAGTCCGGCCTCAGCTCCAGCCTCACCGCCTCCGAGCAGCGCGTCATCGAGCTCGAGCGCGAGGCCGAGCGGATGCGCGCGGAGCTCGAGGAGAACAAGAACCCGACGTACGCCGGCCTCGGCGGCCGCGCCACCTCGATGCTGAAGCTGGCCGAGGAGGAGGCGACCGACGTCCGGACCGCCGCCACCCGCGACGCCGCGGACATCCGCGAGCAGGCCAACCGCGACGCCAAGGCCATCCGCGCCGACGCGTCCCGCGAGGCCGACGACATGCGCATGGTCCAGCTCAAGGAGCTCGACGAGATGCGCAGCAGGCTCACCACGGACGCCGAGCAGGAGCGCACGCTTGCCAAGGCCGAGGCCGAGGACATCCTCGCCGCGGCACGCCGCGAGGCCGACCAGGTCCGCCTGGCCGCCCAGCAGGAGACCAACGAGCTGCGCACCACCGCGCGCCGCGAGGCCGAGCAGGCCCGGGCCGCCGCGGACCGCGAGGTCCAGGAGGCCCGCCGCACGCTCGCGGTGGAGAAGGAGCGCCTGGCCCGCGAGGCCTCCGAGCACCACTCCAGCGCCACCGCCGAGACGCAGCGCCTGGTCCAGGAGGCCGAGGACCGCGCCTCCGCGGCCGAGCAGCGCGCCCGTGAGGCCACGGCCCAGGCCAACGCCCACCGCCAGCAGGCGCAGAGCGAGGCCGAGGGCCTGCTCAGCCGGGCCCGCCGCGAGGCCGAGCAGATCGTCGCGTCCGCCACCACCCAGGCCGACTCGGTCTCCGCCAGCGGTGCGGCCGACGCCGAGCGCGAGCTCGCCGCGGTCCAGGCCGAGGTCGACCGCATGACCAAGCGCCGCGACGCGGTCGCCGCGCAGCTGGGCGCGTTGCGCGACGTCGTGGCCGGCTTCTCCGAGGACGAGTCCTGAGCTGGGTCGACCGCCTCCGCGGTCGCCTCCGGCAGTCCGGCACCGCAGACTCCCGGCCTCCCCAGGCCGCCACGGGCGACTCCTCGTCCGGCTCCCCGGCGCCGGTCGCCGTGGACGAGCACGTCGAGAAGGCCGTGGACCGCGCGGTCGACCAGGCCGTGGACCAGGCCGGCCAGCACGCCGAGCGGGCCGAGGCGGCCGCGGACCGCGCGGACGATGCGGTCGACGACGCCCGTCAGGCAGCTGCCTCGACGGTGACCGTCGCCGAGCAGATCAACGACGCCACCGACCTGGTCATCGACACCACGCCCTACGTCGCGACGGAGCCGCGCCGCGAGGCGTCCTCCACCTCGGTGCTGCGCCACTCCCCGTTCAACATCGGGTTCTTCGGAGCGCTGGGCGCCCTGGTCGCGGTGTTCCTCAGCCAGCAGCTGCTCAGCATCTCCTCGGTGCTGATCCTGCTGGTGCTGGCGATGTTCCTCGCCATCGGCCTCAACCCCACCGTCGAGTGGTTCATGCGGCACGGCATGCGGCGGGGCCTGTCGGTCCTGCTCGTGCTGTTCGTCGTGATCACGGTGCTGGTGCTCTTCGTCGTCGCGGTGGCGCCGGTGACCAGCGACCAGATCGCCCTCATCACCGACAAGGCGCCCGGATGGCTCGACGACCTCCAGCGCAACCGGCAGGTCCAGGACCTCGACGACCGCTTCGACGTGATCCACAAGCTCCAGGACTACGTCACCCAGGGCGACTTCGGGCAGCGGGTCTTCGGTGGCGCCCTCGGTGTCGGACTGGCCGTGCTGTCCGCACTGGCCAACGCCCTGATCGTGATCGTGCTGATGGTCTACTTCCTCACCTCGCTGCCCAGCATCAAGCTCGCGGCGTACAGCCTGGCGCCGGCCTCCAAGCGTGGCCGGGTCAGCGAGCTGGGAGACCGGATCATCCGTTCCACGGGTGCCTACGTCGCAGGAGCGATCCTGGTGTCCGTGTGCGCCGGCATCAGCACGCTGATCTTCACCGCCGTCGTGGGGCTCAGTGACTACTCGTTCGCCCTGGCCTTCATCGTGGGGCTGCTGTCCCTGGTCCCGGTGATCGGCGCGATCGTGTCGGGCGTCATCATCACCGCCCTGGCGTTGACGGTGTCCCCCACCACGGCGCTCGTGACGGCGATCTACTACGTCTCCTACCAGCAGTTCGAGTCCTACGTCATCTACCCCAGGATCATGAAGCGCTCGGTGGACATCCCCGGGTCGGTCACGGTCATCGCGGCCCTGCTGGGCGGCAGCCTGATGGGCATCATCGGCGCCCTGCTGGCGGTGCCGGTCGCGGCGGCGCTGCTCCTGCTGCACCGCGAGGTCTTCCTCAAGCGGCAGGACGCTCGCTGAGGGGCTCGGGCAGCGGCTCGACCACGGGTGAGGGCGACCCCTCCCCCAGCTTGACCACGACGACACCCGCCAGGACCAGCAGACCGCCGGCCAGCTGGACCGGCCGGGGCAGCTCGCCGAGGAGCAGCCAGGCGAAGACGAGCGCCATCAGCACCTCGGTGAGCGCGACGAACGACGCCAGCCGGGACCCGAGCCGGCGGCCGGCCTCGATCCCGGTGACGTAGGCGATGGCGGCGGTGACCAGTCCGAGGGCCAGGACCGGCACCCACCAGGCCACGTCGACGCCCTGGTAGGACACCGGGTCCGAGCTCACCCGCATCGGCAGCACCCCCAGGAGCCCGGCCACGCCGAGCACCGTGCCGCCCACGACGAGACCGCCGGCCGCCAGGCTGATGCCCGGCAGGCCGTTGTCCTCGTCGGCCGAGATGACGAAGTAGGTCGCGGCGCCGACCATCGCCCCGAGGCCCCAGGCCACGCCGACCGCATCCAGGTCCGCACCGGAGATGACGTCGAGCACCAGGACCAGGCCTGCGGCGGCGATCGCGGCGCCGACGACCGTGAGCCGGTGGGGGCGGTGACCATGGCGCAGCCACAGCCACACCACCACCGCGACGGGCGCGGTGTACTCGATGAGAAGCGCGACGCCGACCTGGAGGTAGGAGACGGCGTAGAAGTAGCACAGCTGGGCACCCGCGACCGCCGCGACGCCGTACGCCGCGACCAGGCCGCCGTTGCGACGCAGCAGGTGCCAGCGCCCCCGCAGCGCCAGCACGCCCGGGACGACGAGCACCAGGGCGGCGATGGCGATCCGCGCGGTGACCGCGGCGGGCGCGCTCCACCCACTGTCGAGCAGCCCCCGGGCGAGCGCACCGGAGAGGCCGAAGGTGGTGGCGGAGACGAGCGCGAAGCCGAGCCCTGCGCCGGTCCGCGACCGGGCGACGGCGGCAGTGTCATGAGTCAAGCTCGTCATGGCACATGACGCTAGTCCGGCACTGTGTAAGGTGTCAACATGGTTTTCGCTCCTGACACGGCCGCGGCGCTCGACGCCGCGGCGGTCCTCGCGAACAGCGCCCTCGAGCCGGACACCCTCACCTCCGAGGAGGCCCTCACCGCGTTCTACGAGGAGAAGGGCTACTCCGGCGGGCACCGGCGCGACCGCGCCGAGCTCGACGCCGTCCGTGCCATCAGGCCCCGCCTGCGGGCGTTGCTCATGGCCGGGCGCGACGACGCGGTCGAGCAGGTCAACGAGATCCTCGCCGAGGCACGAGCCGTCCCCCGCCTCGTCCGCCACGACGTGCTCGACTGGCACATCCACGCCGTCGACGACGAGGCGCCGCTGGCCGACCGCATCCTGGTGGAGACGGCGATGGCCATGGTCGACGTCGTCCGGGCCGACGAGATGGGCCGCCTGGGCGTCTGCGCCGCCGACGACTGCCAGGGCCTCGTGCTCGACCTGTCCCGCAACCGGTCGCGGCGCTACTGCTCCACCACGTGCGGCAACCGGGAGGCCGTCGCCGCCTACCGGGCCCGGCAGCGGGCCTGAGCCGCGGTCCCGGCCGCGGTCGCGGCCATTGCCGTGGTCACTGCAGGAAGCGGCGCAGCACCTCGGTGAGCACCGCCGGCTGCTGGGAGTGCACCCAGTGCCCCGCGTCCTTGACCATCACGCGACGGTTGCGTGGGAATCGCCGGTCCATCTCGGGGGCGTACTCGTCGGTGACGTAGTCCGACAGCGACCCACCCACCCACAGCACGGGCCCGTCGTACGACGCGTCCCCGAGCTCGGCGCCCGGCCACCCGACGAGGGCGTCCATCTGGTCCCCGAGCAGGTCGAGGTTGACCTGCCAGAGCCACCCGTCGCCCTCGCGGCGCAGGTTCTGCAGCAGGAAGCTGCGCACGGTCTGGTTGGGGACCGCCTCGCGCAGCGCCTCGTCGGCCTGGTCGCGCCGCTCCACGCTCGACAGGTCCAGGGCTCGCATCGTCTCGATGTAGCCGACGAACTCGCGACCCGAGGAGTACGCCGTCGGTGACACGTCGACGACGACCAGCCGCTCGACCAGATCGGGGTGCCGCAGCGCGAGCACCATGGCGATCTTGCCGCCCATCGAGTGCCCCACCAGGGCCAACGGCCCACCGTCGCGCAGCGGGTCGTCGCGCAGCGCCTCGGCCACCCGGTCGGCCAGGTCGAGGTAGTCGAACGTCTCGGTCCACGGTGAGCGACCGTGGTTGGGCATGTCGACGAGCAGCACCCGGTGGTCGCGGCTGAGGTCCTTGGCGACCTGCATCCAGTTCTTGCCCTGGCCGAAGAGGCCGTGGCAGAAGGCGACCACCGGACCCGCGTCGCCGAGCCGGGTCACGTGCAGTGCGGAGTCGCTCACCCGCCCATCCTGTCAGCCCGGTCTGCCACCATCGGGCCATGGCCTCGTCAGGAGCGCAGTCCGCACGCGGGTGGTACGACGACACCCGCGCCCGCATCGCCGAGTCCGGCTACCGTCCGGCGCCCTGGTCCGGGTGGCCGACGTGGCCCTTCGACGGGGAGCTCGCGCAGCGCGAGCTCGAGCCACCCGTCGACGAGCGTCCGCGCRGCGGCTCCGACGGGGACTGCTTCATCTGCGCGGCCGCCGCGGGCGACGGTGGTGAGTACGTCGTCTGGCGGGACGACCTGGCGATGCTGGGCCAGCCGCGGGACGACGTGGCCCTGCCGTTCGTGGCCTTCCTGATGCCGCGCCGGCACGCGGACCTCTCCGACCTGGAGCCGCGCGAGGCCGGCCGGATGGGCGAGCTGCTGGTCCTGCTCGAACGCGCGGTCACCGACGTCCTCGACGTCCCCCGGATGCAGGCGCTGCGCTGGGGTGACGGTCAGGAGCACCTGCACTGGTGGACGATCGGGCGACCGACAGGGATCGCGCAGCTGCGCGGCGCGTTCACCCCGCTGTGGGACGACCTGCTGCCGCCTCGGCCGCGCGAGGAGTCGAGGGCCGACCTGGAGGCGGTGGCTCGTCGCCTGGTCGAGCTGGCCGGGGGCGAGCTGCCCTGGGCGGCAGCGACCTAGAAGTCGAAGCCGTCGAACAGGTTGCCGATGCCGTCGCCGATCCCGCCGAACATGTCCCCGATGCCCTCGCCGATCGCCCCGATGCCGTCACCGAGGCCGTCGAAGCCGCCGCTGAAGAGCATCCCCATGAACATCCAGTCCATCGGCCCGAAGTTGCCGAAGTAGCCCTGCGCGTAGGGCTGGTAGGCCCGGCCGCCCTGCCAGTAGGGCACCCGTCGGGACCCGACCATCACCTTGCGGATGTCGGGCTCGGCGCCGGCATGCACCCGCTCGAGGTCGAGCTGGCAGGCGGGCACGTCGCGGCGCGCGCCGCCCGGGGGCGTGTAGGGCACGTCAGCCACCGACATCCCGTGGCGCGGGTCGAAGAAGCAGGGGGGCCGGCGGGTCGGCAGCGGGCGTCCCTCCACGCGGGCACGGACGCAGGCCATCGCGTAGCGGCCGTCCTCCAGGATCTCGGTGACGTGGCGGACGTCGTCGGGCCGGGTCATGGCTGCGGCCGCCATCTTGGCCGACTCGTAGGCGTCGAGGGCCCGCTGGTAGTCGGCGTTCTCTCCCTGGCCTAGCGGCGTGCCGGCCAGCTCGATGTCGAGGTCCTGCAGCTCCACGCCGAGGGCGGTGACGTCCTCCTCGGCGAGCCGCTTGACCGGCTCGAGCTCCGCCTCGTGCCGGGTCAGCTCGCGTCGCTTGCTGGCCTGGCCGGCCATGACGGCGACGGACACCAGGCCGCCGAGCACCACGAGGAGGAGGACCATGCCCATCATGGCGCCCAGAGTACGTCCCACCCCCACGGCCGATCCGGGTGCACGCGGCTAGCCGTCGGCCGCCGAGCGATGGAGCCGGCCGGCGAGGTCGAGCGCGGCCTCACGCAGCTCGGGCGGCTCCAGGATCTCGCACTCGAAGCCCAGCCACACGATGTGGAAGGCCAACCAGTCCAACGCGTCGGCGCTCGACTCGAGCAGCGTGGTCGAGGCGTCGATCTCGGTGAGCCTCGTCCACCGCACGTCGGTGCGAGCGGCCACCTCGGCCACGGGGGCGTGCACGCGCACCCGGGCGTGGTGGCTGAACGGCGAGTGGCTCACCGACCGCTGGACGTACTCCGCGGGGTCGGGGTGCTCGCGCACCGCGAAGCGCCAGGTGGAGGGCACCACCGACCGCATCCGGTCCAGCCGGAACGTGCGCCAGTCCTCGCGGTCGACGTCCCAGGCCATGAGGTACCACCGACGCCCGGTCGCCACCAGTCGCACCGGCTCGACCCAGCGCTCGGTCGCGGTGCCGTCGCGGGCGTCGTACCCGAAGCGGACACGCACGAGGTCGCGGCAGGCGCGGGCCAGGGTGAGCAGCACGTCCCCGTCGACGAGGTCCTGGGCCGTGGAGAGCGTCACCGTCGCGTCGTGGATGGCCTTGACCTCCGAACGCAGCCGCGGGGGCATGACCTGGTCGAGCTTGGCCAGCGTGCTCAGCGCCGCCTCGCTGGCCCCGGTGACCGTGCCGCCCGCCGCCAGCCGCAGGGAGACGGCGATGGCCACCGCCTCCGCATCGTCGAGCAGCAGCGGCGGCAGCTCGCGTCCACGTCCCAGCTGGTAGCCGCCCCCGACCCCCTGCGCCGCATGCACGGGGTAGCCCAGGGCGCGGAGCCGCTCCACGTCGCGGCGGATGCTGCGGGTGGTCACCCCGAGGCGCTCGGCCAGCTCGGGGCCGGACCAGACAGGACGCTGCTGGAGCWGGCCGAGGAGACGCAGCACGCGCTCGGTGGTGTCACCCATGACGCCATGGTGGCAGAGGAAGCGGACAGCATCTGTCCTCCAGAACGGGCAGACTCGACCCATGAGCCGAACGATCCAGGTGACGTACGACGCCCACGACCCGCTGACCCTCGGGCTCTTCTGGCGTGCCGCCCTGCACTACGCGGTCGATCCGCCGCCCGGAGGTGAGATCGGCGACCCCGACGAGACGGTCGCCGCGTGGATGGACTTCCTGAGGTCGGCCGGCGTCCCCGAGGCCCTCCACAACTCCGCCTTCGCCCTCGTGGACCCCGACGGCGTGGGGCCACGGATCTTCTTCCAGCAGGTGCCCGAGCCCAAGACGGCCAAGAACCGCGTGCACCTCGACCTGCGCGCCGCCCCCGGGCTCACCGGTGACGACCGGATGGCGGCCCTCGAGGAGGAGGCCCACCGGCTGGTCGCGCTGGGCGCCCGCAGGCTGCGCCGCGTCGAGCCCGACGGCGGGATGAGCGCCGGCCACCTGGTGATGGCCGACCCCGAGGGCAACGAGTTCTGCCTCGACTAGGCCCGGCCGCGGTGAGTCGCAGCGGGCCACCGACCTCCCCCGAGATCAGCGGCCCGCTGCCGCGACGAGCGGGTGGGCTCTCCCCTGTGCAGTCCACACGCCGTCTGTCGTGAGGAGCCTCTCGTGGTCAAGGGCGTCTTGGCATCCGTAGTCCTACGTAATGACGGTGCCGGACCAGTAGATTCTCAAGGGTGCTCACTCCCTGCCTCGGTCGCGAAGAGACGCAGCAGCACCTCGCGTCCGCGTTGGCGACCTCGCGGTGGGTGTCGATCGTCGGGCCGCCCGGCAGCGGGAAGACCCTGCTGGCCCGCCACGCGGCGGCCCGGGCCGAGAGCACGTGGGTCAACGCCCGGGGCATCCAGCAGCCCGAGGAGGTCCTCACCGCCTGCCTCGACGCGCTCGACGCCCGGCCGACCCCGGGCGACTCCACCCAGGGCGCGCTGTGCCGCGCGGTCGACGGCATGCGTGGCCTGCTCGTCGTGGACGGCCTGGACGTCGATCCCACCCTGCTGGGCCCGACCTTCCAGCAGGTCGTCTCCTCGACCACCGACGCACGCCTGGCCCTCACGTCGGTGACCATGGCCGGGCAGCCGGCCGAGCGCGTCGTCCGGGTCGGCCCCCTGGCCATGCCGTTGCGGCACGAGCCGCTCTCGGGGCCCGCGGTCGAGCTGTTCCTGCACCGGGTCGAGGCCGCGGGTGGGCACCCGGTCGATCTCGTCGCCCACGGCGACGACGTACGCCGTCTCCTGCACGCGACCGGTGGGCTCCCGCTCCTCATCGAGCAGATCGCCGTCCAGATCGCTCTGGTGGGCGTCACCAACGTGGTGCCCACGGCCTCGCTGTCCGAGGCCGTCCAGGCCTCCTACGAGCTCCTCGACGCCCCGCAGCGGCGCTGCTTCCGGCGCCTGGCCCACCTGGGCTCGCCCGTCTCCCTGGAGGTGCTGGCCGAGGTGACGGGGGTCGGGCGCGACGAGGCGGCGACGATCGTCTCCGCCCTGGTGCGCCGCAGCCTCGTGGAGGTCCTGCCCGACGGCCGCTTCGACATGCTGACCCCGATCCGGAGGCACGGCACCTTCCTCACCGCCTCCACCGACGACCGCGAGCAGACCCGGCACGCCCTGCTGCGCTGGGCCGACCGGGTCGCGCCGGAGGACCTCAACTCCGGGGCCGGCGATGCCTCGTGGCTGGCCGACCTCCCGGTGATGCGCAGCACCGTCGCCGCCGCGTGCGACGACCCGGGCACCCGGCCGCTGGGCTACTCCATCGCCAACCGCATCTTCTCCTCGCTCTACACCTCGATGAAGGCCCGCGAGGCGGTGGAGATCCTCGAGGCCGCCCTGGTCAGCGGGGACGGACCGGCCGAGATCGGCGCGCAGGTCGCCCGCCGTGCCGGCATCGCCGCCTCCGAGGTGCGGGGCACCTACGAGGGCATGTGGCTGCTCGATCGTGCCGACGAGCACGCGCAGAGCGCCCCCGACCCCGAGGGCGAGCTGGCCAAGAACGCCTCCATCCGCGCCGAGATGCACCTCGACGCCGGCGCCCTCGTGCAGGCACAGGCCGAGGCCCAGCGGGCGCTCGACCTCGGCGCGGCCGGCGGTGAGATCCGCCGCCAGGTGCTGCGGACCCTGGCCGACGTCCACGTGTCCCGCGGCGACTGCCGGGCCGCCATGGCCGCCACCCGCGCCATCCTGGAGGGGCACGCCACGCCGGAGGAGCGCTGGACGATCCTCTCGGCACGCACCCTGATGGCCCGCGTAGCCCTGGAGCAGGGACGCACGATCGAGGCGGCCTCGGCGGCCCGCGCCGTCGTCAACGACGCCCGCGCCGTGGCCGAGGACCGGGTGGCCCTGCTGGCCGAGGTCCTGCTGCGCCACCTCGACCGGTCGTACGAGCCGGCGGTGGTCGACCGGGAGGACCTGCCCTGGGCGGTGCGCATCCCGGTGCTCGCCCAGGACGCCCGCGACCTCCTGCGCGCGGGTGAGGTCCCGCGCGCCGCCGGGCTGGCCGCCGACGTCGTGGTGCTCGCCGACAGCACCGGCCTGGGACGCGAYGCCGTGGAGGCCCGCCTCCTGCTCGGCCGGGCCCTCCTYGCCGGTGGCGACGAGGGGCAGGCCGCCAACACGTTCCTGTCGGCGCTCGACCGCGCCGCGACCATGCCGATGTCGTTGCGGGCCGCAGACGCCCTCGACGCCCTGGCCCACCTCGGACAGCGACGCGGGCTCCGGGACACCCGGACCCTGGCCGCGACCGCGTCCGCGCTCCGCGTCGCCCGCGGGGTCATCGCCTGGGGCTACGCCGCGGACACGCCCACGGCCGCCGGACGCGCCGTACCCGAGGGCTGGATCGTGGACGACGAGCTCACCCCGGCCGCCGTCGAGGCCGCCGTCGCGTTCTTCACCGGCGCCACCACGCCCGCGGCCGGCGGCGTGCTCGACCAGCTCACCACCGCGGAGCGCCACGTCGCCGAGCGCGTGGCGACCGGCCTCACCAGTCGCCAGATCGCTGAGGAGCTGTTCATCTCACCGCGCACGGTGGACGCCCACCTCACGCACATCTACCGCAAGCTCGACATCAGCAGTCGCGCGCGGCTCGCTGCGCTGGTGGCCGACCAGGGCTGAGCGCGTCCGGGTCGCGTCCCGGGGCCCCGGACCCCCACCAAGCCCGCCGCAACTGGCGGCCGCCGACACCCCGCGGCGCGCTCAGCGGATGCTGTAGTCGCGGAACCCTCGCTGCGTCTTGCGGCCGAGGTAGCCCGCGGTCACCAGGTGCTCGAGCAGCGGGGCCGGCGCGAAGCCGGGCTCGCGGAACTCGAGGTAGAGCTCGCGCTGGATGGCCAGCGACACGTCGTTGCCCACCACGTCGAGCAGCTCGAACGGACCCATCGGCAGCGCACAGCCCTGCTTCATCGCGGTGTCGATGTCGTCGGCCGTGGCGTAGTGCGCCTCGAGCATCTTCACCGCGTCGTTGAGGTAGGGGAAGAGCAGCGCGTTGACGATGAAGCCCGCGCGGTCGCCGCACGAGACGGCCACCTTGCCCACCTTGGCGCACAGTGCGCGCACGGTCTCGGCCACATCGTCGTCGGTGGCGACGGTGGAGACGACCTCCACCAGCTTCATGATCGGCGCCGGGTTGAAGAAGTGCATGCCGACGACGTCCTGGGGGCGCGAGGTCACCCGGGCCAGGGAGATGATGGGCAGGCTGGAGGTCGTGGTCGCCAGGATGGTGCCGGGCTTGCAGATCTCGTCGAGGTTCTCGAAGAGCGTGGTCTTGATCGCCAGGTCCTCGGCGATCGCCTCCACGACGATCTCGACACCCGACAGGTCGTCGAGCGACGTCGTGCCGCGCAGCCGACCGAGCACCTCGGTCTTCTGCTCCTCGGTCGCCCGGCCGCGCTGGATCTGCTTGTCGAGGTTGCGGGTGATCGAGGCGAGCACGCCGTCCACGCGGTCCTGCGAGCGGCCGACGTACAGCACGTCGTACCCGCTCTTGGCGAAGACCTCGACGATGCCCGCGGCCATGGTGCCGGTGCCGACGACGCCGACGGTGCGGATGTCGTGCTTGAGCTCGGGAAGGTCGTCGGTCGAGGGGGTCTTGTCGTCCTGGACCACGACCGGGCTGTCGGCCCGCTCGTAGGTGTAGAAGCCGCGGCCGGTCTTGCGACCCAGCAGGCCGGCGGTGACCATCTGCTTGAGGATCGGGGCCGGCGCGTGCAGGCGGTCGCGGCCCTGGCGGTACATCGTCTCGAGGATCTCGTACGCCGTGTCGAGACCGATCAGGTCGAGCAGCGCCAGCGGGCCCATCGGGTAGCCGCAGCCGAAGCGCATGGCCGCGTCGATGTCCTCGCGGGTGGCGTACTTGCCCTCGTACATCGACACCGCGTGGTTGAGGTAGCCGAAGAGCAGCGTGTTGGCGATGAAGCCGGCCTTGTCGCCGCACACGACCGGGTTCTTGCCGAGGCGGCCCAGGAGGTCCTCGACGTCAGCCAGCACGGCGGGCTCGGCGACGACGGTGCGCACGATCTCGACGAGGTTCTGCACGGGTGCGGGGTTGAAGAAGTGCACCCCCACCACCCGGCCGGGGCGGGTGTTGGCCGTGGCGATCTCGGTCACGGGCAGCGACGAGGTGTTGGTGGCCAGGATCGCGTCGGGCCGCACGATGTCGTCGAGGCGTCGGAAGAGCCCCTTCTTGATCTCCAGCGACTCCACGACGGCCTCGACCACGAAGTCGGCGTCCGCGAGGGCGGCGAGGTCGGTGGCGAAGCTGATGTGGCCCAGGATCTCGGCCTGCTGCTCCTCGCTCATCTTGCCGCGGGAGACCGCACGACCCGTCGAGTGCGCCAGGTGCTCACGCCCGCGGTCGACGGCATCGTCGGTCAGCTCGACCCCGATCACGGTGAAGCCGTTGCGCGCGAAGACCTCGGCGATGCCCGCGCCCATCGTGCCGAGGCCGATGACCCCGATCGTGGAGAAGGTGCGGGGTGCGCGCTCGGTCGGTGCAGTCGTCATGCCCCGCATGATGGCACGACCGGACCGCCAGCGAACTCGCCGGTAACCCCCTGCTCAGCACTCGGGCTGAGACGTACGTCACTCCCCCGCGAGATCGCCCAGGGCCGCGAGCAACCGGTCCACCTCGTCGGCGGTGGTGTAGGCGGCCAGCCCGATGCGTACGCCGCCCGCGTCGCCCAGGCCGGCGTGGCGCGAGGCCTCCAGGGCGTAGAAGCTGCCCGCGGGTGCGGCCACGCCCCGCTCGGCCAGGCGCCGGCTGACCTCGGTCGGCTCCAGGCCGGCGAGGTTCACCAGCACCGTCGGCGTACGGCGCGCGGCCCGGCCGTGGACCGTGACCCCGTCCAGCGCGGCCAGTCCCTCGAGGAGCCGGGCCACCAGCACCCGCTCGTGCGCCTCCACGGCCGCCATCGACCAGGACTCGGCGAACTCCACCGCCGCGGTGACGCCGGCCAGCAGCTCGTAGGGCAGGGTGCCGAGCTCGAAGCGCTCCGGCACCGCGTCGCTCGAGGGCAGCAGCTTGTCGGGCCGCAGCCGCTCCAGGAGCGCCGGTTCGGCCGCGACCGCCCCCAGGTGCGGTCCGAAGAACTTGTACGGCGAGCACGCCAGCAGGTCTGCGCCCAGCGCCTGCATGTCGACCGGCGCGTGCGCGGCCAGGTGGACGGCGTCGACGTACACCAGGGCGCCGACCTCGTGGGCCGCCCGGGCGACGACGGCCACGTCGGGGCGGGTGCCGAACAGGTTGGAGGCGGCGGTGACGGCGACCAGCCGGGTGCGGTCGCCGAGCAGCGGGCGGACGTCGTCGAGCTCCGCGGTCACCGGGTCGAAGCCCAGCCACCGCACGGTCGCCCCGGCGCGCTCGGCGGCGACGACCCACGGCCGGATGTTCGCGTCGTGGTCGAGCCGGGACACCACGACCTCGTCGCCCGGGCCCCACTCCTGCGCCAGGGTGCGCGCCAGGTCGAAGGTGACAGCGGTCATCGAGCGGCCCAGGACGACTCCCCGGGGGTCGGCGAGCCCCACGAACCGCGCGATCGCGGCGCGCGCGGCGAGGACGGTCTCGTCGGCCAGCCGGCCGACCGCGGTGGGGCCACCGCGCTGGCACACCCCGGCCCGCAGCATGTCGGCGACGGCATCGGCCACCACGGAGGGCACGAGCGAGCCGCCCGGACCGTCGAAACGGGCCATGCCGGGGTCGAGGCCGGGGAAGGCGGCGCGCAGGTCGTCGACGTCGTACGCGGTCGCGGTGTCGTGGGTGGCGGTCACGCACCGCATGCTCGCACGTCGGCCGGGGCACGGGCGACGGGTGGGGCACGGGTACATTTCCTGCCCGTGAGGATCGTCGTTGCGCGCTGCCAGGTCGACTATGCCGGGCGGCTGACCGCCCACCTGCCGATGGCCACCCGGGTGCTGATGATCAAGGCCGACGGGTCGGTGCTCGTGCACTCCGACGGCGGGTCCTACAAGCCGCTCAACTGGATGTCGCCGCCGTGCACCTTCCGCGAGGGCGCCACCGAGGACGGCCAGCCGGAATGGACCGTGACGGCAGCCAAGACCGACGACACCCTGCGGATCCTCATCGAGGAGGTCCACTCCGACTCCAGCCACGACCTGGGCATCGACCCCGGGCTGCGCAAGGACGGCGTGGAGAAGCACCTCCAGGAGCTCCTCGCGGAGCACCCCGGTTCGCTGGCCGACGGCCTCACGCTCGTGCGCCGCGAGTTCATGACCGCCATCGGACCGGTCGACCTCATGTGCCGCGACGCGGACGGCCTCAGCGTCGCGGTCGAGATCAAGCGTCGCGGCGACATCGACGGGGTCGAGCAGCTCACCCGCTACCTCGACCTGCTCAACCGCGACCCGGCCCTGACCCGCAAGGGCGCCGTCCGCGGCATCTTCGCGGCCCAGGAGATCAAGCCGCAGGCCCGGGTGCTGGCGACCGACCGCGGCATCGCCTGCGCGCTCGTCGACTACGACCTGCTGCGTGGCATGGACGACTCCGAGCACCGGCTCTTCTGATCGGCCTGCCCTCGATGATGCAGCCGATCTACCACGTCGCGACCGTCGCGGACTGGGAGTCCGCGCAGGCCACCGGCGCCTACACGACCTCCACCCGCGGGCGCACCCTCGCCGAGGAGGGCTTCATCCATGCCTCCCGCCTCGAACAGGTGCAGCCCGTCTTCGACCGCTACTACGCCGACGCCCGTGAGCCGCTGGTCCTTCTCGTCGTGGACCCCGAGCTCCTCGGCTCCCACGTGCGGGTCGAGCCGGTCGGCGACGACACCTACCCGCACGTCTACGGGCCCATCGACCCCGCGGCCGTCGTCGAGGTGCACGCCCTCGACGCCGACGGCCGGTGGGATCAGTCGCGCGACCAGCGGTAGCGGCGCTCCGGTCGGCCGGTCGAGCCGTACTTCAGGCTGACCTCGACCCACCCCATGGCGACGAGACGCTCGAGGTAGCGGCGGGTGCTCACCCGGGACAGCCCGATCCGCTCGCCCACGTCGGCGGCCGCCTCCGGCTCCGCCCGGCCCCGCAGACCCTCCACGACGAGCTCCATCGTCTCCTGCGACAGGCCCTTGGGGAGGGTGCGCGCCGACTGCGCCACCGGACTGACCGGACGGAAGACGCGGTCCACGTCCGCCTGTCCCCACGGCTCCGGTGACGGGCGGGAGAGGTGCCGCCGGGCGTCTGCGACCTGGCGCAGGCGCTCGACGAGGTCCGCCGAGGCGAACGGCTTCACCAGGTAGTGCACCGCGCCGTACCTCATCGCGTGCGCGACGGTCGCCGCGTCCCGCGCGGCGGTGATCATCACGACGTCGGCCGGGTGGTCACCCGACCGGATCCGCTGGAGCACCTCGGTGCCGGGGATGTCGGGGAGGTAGACGTCCAGCAGCACGATGTCGGGCTGCAGCCCCGCGACCAGCTCCAACGCGTCGGCGCCGGTGCGGGCCTCACCCACCACCTCGAAGCCGGGGATGCGCTGCACGACGTCGCGGTGCACCCGCGCCACCATGAAGTCGTCGTCGACGACCAGCACCCGCACCGGGCCGACGGCCTCAACCACGAGGCACCTCGTCGACCAGGAGCTCGGCGCACAGGACGGCACCGCCACGGCGCGAGACCGTCACTGCGCCGCCGTGGCGGGCGCATGCCATGCGGGTCAGGGCGAGCCCGAAGCCGTGGCCCTTCACGTCCTCACCCACCTTGGTCGTGAACCCGGGCTCGAAGACCCGGTCCACGTCGCGGACGGCGATGCCACCCCCGTTGTCGCGTACCTCGATCTCGATCCTCTCACCGTCGTCCTCGACGTCCATGACGACCTCTCCGCCCCGCCCCACCGCCTCGAAGGCATTGTCGACCAGGTTGCCGACCACGGTGACCAGGTCGGCCGACAGCACCGGGTCATGGTGACGCAGCCGCGCGCCCTCGGCCAGCGAGAAGTCGACGCCCAGCTCGTCGGCCCGGCTGAGCTTGGCCACGAGCAGTGCCGCGACCGCCGGGTCCTCGATCGACCCGCTCACCTCGGCCAGGCGGGCGTCGAGGTCGTGCACGATGGCGCGCACGAACTCGCCGAGCTCGACCGTCTGGCCCAGCTCGGCCATCCCGCCGATCGCGTGCATGCGGTTGCGGAACTCGTGCACCTGGGCCCGCAGGGTGTCGGTGCCCGCCTGCTCCTCGGCCAGCTCGTGCTGGAGCCCCAGCAGCTCGGTGCGGTCGCGCATGGAGGTCACCCACCCCGTCTGCCGACCCCGGACCGTCACCGGCTGGTTGTTGAGCACGAGCAGGCGCGGGCCGACCGCCACCGCGAGGTCCTGCTCCCGGTGCCGCCCCCGCAGGATCGACGTCACCTCCGCCTCCTGGCCCAGGTCCTCCACAGCGGTCCCCGGTGCGGGCCGCTCGAGGCCGAGCAGGTGCAGGGCCTCGTCGTTGACGAAGGCGACGCCGCCCCGCATGTCCACGCCGAGGACGCCCTCCCGCACTCCGTACAGCATGGCCTCCCGCTGCTCGACCAGTCCGGCTATCTCGCTCGGCTCCAACCCGAGCGTCTGGCGCTTGACCCGTCGCGAGAGCAGCAGCGACCCGGCCGCGCCGATGACCATGGCCAGGGCGAGGTAGGCGAAGACGCTCGGAGCGGCCGAGCCCAGCACCTCGAGCCGGGTCGGGTAGGTGCGGCCGAGGACGATCACGCCCAGCAGCTCGCCGGGCCGACCGCGGACCCCGTCACCGAAGACCGGGACCTGCGCCTCGATGGTCCGGCGGCCGTACCGGTCACCGGTCCCCGACCAGCTGGCCCCGTCCTCGACGGAGGGGTCCAGGTGCAGGTCGTCGGCCTCGGTCGGCAGGGTGGCCCCCAGCACGTCGTCGTCGGCGCCGCGCAGGATCGCGTACGTCGCCCCGGCCGACGCCCGGGCGCTCTCGAGACGGATGCCGATGGGATCCTGGAGGCCGGCCTGCACCTCGCTCTCCTCGCGGGACTCCCCACCCACGGTGAGGGCGGTCGACTGGCGGACGAGCCCCTCGGTCGCCAAGGACTCGGCCGCACCGAGCATCCGTCGCCCCTCCTCGCGCGTGAAGGTCGCGCCGCTCTGCACCAGTGAGACGCCGGCCACGGCGGTCACCACGAAGACCACGATGCACATCTGCAGCAACAGCAGCTGGCGTGACAGCGACAACCTCGACACGGGGCGCAGTCTGCAACAGTCCCGTCGACCGCGGCGAGGGTGTGACCGTGACCACAAAGACCGAAACGAACCTTCCGACCACAAGGGAGACATGAGGTGTGACCGCCACCACTATTCCGGCAACGCCGCAAAGTGCAGCGAGCCCCTCCGTGGGTGAGGCAAGGAGACATGCATGAGGAAGTTCCAGACGATCGTCGCCGCCGGTGCGGCCCTGGTCGCCGTGACGGCTCTGGCCGGTTGCAGCGGCTCCGAGGGCGACACCGCGGTGCGGATCATGGTCCCCAACTCCCCCGGTGGCGGCTACGACACCACGGCCCGGGTGGCCGCCAAGATCGTCGAGGACGACAAGATCAACGACACCGTCGAGGTCTACAACCTCGAGGGCGCCGGCGGCACCACCGGGTTGGCCAAGCTGGTCGGCTCCAAGGGCAAGGACGGCGAGCTCATGCTCATGGGCCTCGGCGTGGTCGGCGCGGTCTACACGAACCAGTCCGAGAGCACCCTGTCGGACACCACCCCCATCGCCCGGCTGATCAGCGAGCCGGACATCCTCGTCGTGCCGGCGGACTCGCCGTACAAGACCCTCGACGACCTGGTCGCGGACTGGACCGAGTCCCCCGCCGACTTCCCTGTCGGCGGCGGCTCCTCGCCGGGCGGCCCCGACCACCTCGCGGCGCACCTGACCGCCGAGGCCGTGGGCGTCACCCCCACGGACGTCAACTACGTCGTGTACGACGGCGGCGGCCCGCTGCTCGCCGCGCTGCTCAGCGGCGAGGTCGAGCTCGGCGTGTCCGGGCTCGGTGAGTACAAGGACCAGATCCAGGCGGGCCAGCTCCGGGTGCTCGGCGTCACCAGCGGCGAGCGCGTCGAGGGCTTCGACGCTCCGACCCTCACCGAGCAGGGCGTCGACCTGGAGTTCACCAACTGGCGCGGCCTCGTGGCCCCTCCCGGCATCGACGGCGAGGAGCAGGACCGTCTCGTCTCCATGGTCGAGGACCTGCACGACACCCCCGAGTGGGAGGACGCGATGGCCGAGAACGGCTGGACCGACGCCCTGCTGACCGGCGACGAGTTCGGCGACTACATGACCGAGCAGGACGAGCAGGTCCAGGGCCTCCTCGGCGAGCTGGGCCTGGTCTGATGGAGCACCTCACGGCTGCCGGTCCCGACGCGTCGGGACCCCACGCCTCCCGGCGGGCCGACCTCTCCGAGCTCGGAGTGGTCGGCCTGCTGGCCGGGCTCGGGATGCTGGTGCTCGTCGAGACGCAGCAGATCTCCGACGGCATCGGCACAGTGCGCACGCTGAGTCCCCGCGTGGTGCCCTACTTCGTGGCCGGGTTCCTCCTCGTCGTGGCCGCTCTCCTGGCCCTCGACATCCTCCGCGGCGGACGTGGGGAGCAGGAGTCCGGGGAGGACGTCGACCTCAGCCACGGGACCGAGTGGCGCACGCTCCTCGGCCTCGCTGCCTTGGTCGCGGGCTCAGGCCAGCTCATCCCCGTCATCGGCTTCCCGGCCGCCGGGGCGCTGCTGTTCTTCGGCACCACCCGGCTGCTGGGATCCCGCCGCCTGGTCGTCGACCTCGCGGTGAGCATCGTCGTACCCCTCGTCGCGTTCCTCCTCTTCACCGAGGCGCTCGGCATCTACCTCCCCCTGGCAGGTGCCTGATGGATGCCGTCTCCTCCCTGCTCGACGGCTTCGCCGCGGCCGCCCAGCCGCAGAACCTGCTCTGGGCCTTCGTGGGCGTCATGCTCGGCACCTTCGTCGGGGTCCTCCCCGGCATCGGGCCGGCCATGACCCTGGCGCTCCTGCTGCCGCTGACCTACTCGCTGGACCCGGCCCCCGCCCTGATCCTCTTCGCCGGGATCTACTACGGCGGGATGTACGGCGGCTCCACGACGTCGATCCTGCTCAACGCCCCCGGCGAGAGCTCGTCGGTGATGACGGCGATCGAGGGCAACAAGATGGCCCGGGCCGGACGCGGTRCCCAGGCGCTGGCGACGGCGGCCATCGGCTCGTTCGTGGCCGGCACCATCGCCACCGTCCTGCTCATCTTCACCGCCCCGGCGATGGCGAGCTTCGCGGTGAGCCTGAAGGCCCAGGACTACTTCGCGATCACGATCCTGTCGTTCGTCGCCGTCTCCACGGTGCTGGGGTCCTCCCCGGTCCGCGGTCTCGCCGGACTGGCCCTGGGGCTGACCCTGGGGCTCATCGGCATCGACAACCTGACCGGGCAGCAGCGGCTGACCTTCGGCGTCGACTCCCTGTCGACCGGGATCGACACGGTCGTCGTCGCGGTGGCGCTGTTCGCGGTCGGTGAGGCGCTGTGGATCGCCGCCCACCTGCGCCAGGCCCCCGCCGAGGTGCTGCCCAGCAGCACGCCGTGGATGAGCCGGTCGGACTGGCGACGCTCGTGGCCGGCGTGGCTGCGCGGCACTGCCCTCGGCTTCCCGTTCGGCGCCCTGCCGGCCGGCGGGGCGGAGATGCCCACCTTCTTGTCCTACTCCCTGGAGAAGAAGCTGACGCGGCACCCCGAGGAGTTCGGCCACGGCGCCATCGAGGGCGTCGCGGGTCCCGAGGCGGCCAACAACGCCTCGGCCGCCGGCACCCTGGTGACCCTGCTGGCGCTCGGCATCCCCACCACCGCCACCGCGGCGGTGATGCTGTCGGCCTTCCAGCGCTACGACCTCCAGCCCGGCCCGCAGCTGTTCGAGAACACCCCCGACGTGGTGTGGGCGCTGCTCGCCAGCCTGCTCATCGGCAACGTGATGCTGCTGGTGCTCAACCTGCCGCTGGCGCCCCTCTGGGCCCGGCTGCTCAAGCTCCCGCGCCCCTACCTGTACAGCGGGATCCTGTTCTTCTCGATCCTCGGCAGCTACAGCGTCAACCAGAACCCGACCGACATCCTGGTGCTGGTCGTCCTGGGCCTGCTGGGGTTCCTCATGCGGCGCTACGGCCTGCCGGTGGTGCCGACGGTGATCGGCGTGATCCTCGGCCCGACCTCCGAGGGCAAGCTGCGCCAGGCCCTCCAGGTCAGCAACGGCGACTGGTCCGCCCTGTGGGGCACCGGCTTCACGATCGTCATGTACCTCGTGATCGCCGGCCTGCTCACCCTCACGGTCGTGAGGGCCGTCGCCGCGAAGCGCAGCTCGCCGGTGGACGTCGCGGAGACCCCGGACCGCGACCGCGCAGGCGTCTGATCGTCCGGGTCGTCCCGGCCGCCCGGCCGGG
>NZ_JBFUKA010000078.1:0-23723 GCF_056401085.1 Nocardioides sp. P4_G4 | reverse complement strand
CTGCGCACCCGGACCCCCCTCGTCGTGGGCGGCCGGTCCGCCGGCGCCCGGTCGGCCGCGCGCTGCGCCCGCTCCCTCGGCGCCGTGGGCTGCCTGGCCCTGTCCTTCCCCCTGCACCCGCCCGGCCGCCCGGGCGCGTCGCGGGCCGACGAGCTCGCCGGGGCCCGGGTTCCCGTCCTGGTGGTGCAGGGCGAGCGCGACCCGATGGGGCGGCCCGAGGAGTTCCCGACCGACGTGCCGGACCTCGACCTCGCCGTCGTACCGGCCGCCGACCACGGGCTGAAGGTGCCGGCCCGCGCCCCGCTGAGCCAGGACGAGGCCATGGGCATCGTGGTGGAGTCGACGCTGGAGTGGCTGGTGCGCGAGGTCGTCGGAAGCACCTAGCGAAGCCGCCGCCGGACGCGCGGCGGGAATCAGGAGGCACTCGGTCGTGTTGAGACGTGCGTGATCGCCACAGTCCCGCGTCCGGCCCCCAGCCGCCCGAGCGCCCGCTCCAACCTCGGTCCAGCCGAGGCCGCAGTAGTCTTTGAGGCGATGACCGACTCACTTCAGACCAGCGGCGACCCCGCGGTCGACCTCGAGACCGAGACCCCCGACGAGCGCGCTCTGCGCTTCGAGCGCGACGCCCTGCCCCTCCTCGACCAGCTGTACGGCGCGGCGATGCGGATGACCCGCAACCCCGCCGATGCCGAGGACCTGGTCCAGGAGACGTTCGCCAAGGCCTACTCCGCGTTCCACCAGTTCAGGCCCGGCACGAACCTCAAGGCCTGGCTGTACCGGATCCTGACGAACACCTACATCAACACCTACCGCAAGAAGCAGCGGGAGCCCCAGCAGTCGATGGCCGAGGACGTCGAGGACTGGCAGCTGGCGCGCGCCGAGTCGCACAGCTCGACCGGTCTCAAGTCGGCCGAGATGGAGGCTCTCGAGCACCTGCCCGACTCGCAGGTCAAGGACGCCCTCCAGCGGCTGCCCGAGGAGTTCCGGCTCGCGGTCTACCTCGCCGACGTCGAGGGATTCCCCTACAAGGAGATCGCCGAGATCATGAACACCCCCATCGGCACCGTGATGTCCCGGCTGCACCGGGGGCGCCGCCAGCTGCGCGACATGCTGGCCGACCACGTACGCGCGGGCAGCCTGTTGCCCGCCGGGACCACCGCGGAGAGGAGCGACTCGTGAGTGGGCACGAGCACAGCAACGAGGAGTGCGCCGACTACCTGGAGCGCATCGTCTACTTCCTCGACAACGAGCTGGACGAGGCGGACTGCTCGGCCGTCCAGGTGCACCTGGACGAGTGCGGTCCCTGCCTGGAGAAGTACGACCTGCAGCGCACGGTCAAGGCCGTCGTCGCCCGGTCGTGCTCGGAGTCGGCGCCCGACCACCTGCGCGATCGGGTGCGGATCCAGATCCGCGAGGTCCAGATCCGCATCTCCGAGGGCTGAGTCCCGGGGCTGATTGGCCCCGCTGCTCGGCATTTGAGAGGATGCTCCGAGCCCTGTACGGGGCACCCGTCAGGGCAACACGATTTCTGGAGGACGATCATGGGTAAGACCGGTCGCAAGCGCCGCGCTCGCAAGAAGAAGGGCGCGAACCACGGAAAGCGCCCCAACGCCTGAGCGTTGGAACACCGAGCCCCTGGCCATTGGCCGGGGGCTCGCTGCATGTGAGGGGCCTGCTCGGCCGCTCAGAGACGGGACAGGAACCGCTCGGCGTCGACGACCACCCGGGTGACCTCGCCGGCCGCCAGCACCTTGCCCGTGCCGAGGTCCCGGGCGCTGACGGTGAGGCGCCGCAGCCGCCCGTCGGTGTACGACGAGGTGGCGCTGACCTCGATCCTGGCCCCGACGGGGCTGGCGGCGAGGTGCTCGAGCTGGACGCGGGTGCCGACGCTGGTCTCGCCGGTCGCGAGGTCCGGCTCCAGCGCCGCGCACGTGGCCGCCTCGCACCACGCCAGCAGCCGCGGGGTGCCGAGCACCGGCAGGGAACCGCTGCCGACGGCGAGCGCGGTGTCGTCGTCGCCGACGGTGAAGGTCAAGGTGGTGGTGGCGGTCACGGGAGCTCCTTGGTGAAGGCGATGAGGTGCACGCCCGGCACCGGGTCCCAGTCGCGCGACGGGTCGCGCCGGTAGCCCAGCCGGGTGTAGATGCGGTGCGCGTGCATCATCTGTGGCAGCGACGAGAGCACCATGGCGGTGGCCCCGTGCTCGCGGGCGCGTTCCTCGCACCGTACGGCGAGCGCCGACCCTGCGCCGCGCCCCCGGGCGCTGGGGGCCACCGCCAGCATCCGGAACTCGCCCTCGTGCTCGTCGGCCAGCTCGCGCCACGGCGATCCCGGCGGGCACCAGGTCACGCAGCCGAGGAGCTCGTCGTCCTCGACCGCCACCCACAGCTCGCCCTGGGCGTCGCGCGCAGCGGTGTCGCGCAGCCGCGCGACGTACGGGTCGTCCGGCCCCAGGGTGAAGTCGCTGTACGCCGCGACCGTGAGCTCGCCCAGGGCGGGCAGCTCCTCGGGTCGGGCTCGCCTGACCTGCATCTCGCCTCCGCCGACCGGGACGTCAGATGCCGAAGGTGCTGCGCGGGTAGGCCGCCTCGACGTCGGTGATGACGTTGACGAGGTAGGGCACCCCCGACGCGTAGGCGCGGTCCAGGGCGGGCCCGATCTGCCTGGGGTCGGTGACCGTCTCCCCGGCCCCGCCGAGCGCGGAGACCACCTGGTCGTACGCCGTGCGCTGGGCGAGGTCGGCGATCACGTCGTACCCGTAGAGCATCTGCATGGGGCCCTTCTCCAGGCCCCAGGCGGAGTTGTTGCCCATCAGCATCACCACGGGCAGGTCGTGGCGGACCAGGGTGTCGACGTCCATCAGCGAGAAGCCGGCGGCGCCGTCGCCGAGCAGCAGCGTGACCTGCGCGGACGGCCGCGCGAGCCGGGCGGCGATCGCGGCGCCCAGTCCGGCGCCGAGGCAGCCGTACGGTCCGGGGTCGAGCCAGCCGCCGGGACGCCTGGCTCGTTGTCGCGGGCCACCGTGGCCCGCACGACGTCACCGAGCTCACCCGACCAGGAGGACCAGTCGCCGCGACGGCCGCGCAGCACCGGCTCGAGGAGCCCGTCGAGGACCGTCGACAGGTCCCCGGCCACCGACGCGGCCAGGGTGGCGGTGGCGGAGACCTGCTCGGGGGAGTCGGCGACGTGCACGACGCGGGCCGGGGTGGCGCCTTCCTTGCCGCCGAAGACGCCGTAGCCGAGGCGGAAGTCGAGCGGGGTCCCCACGACCACGACCAGGTCGGCGCCGTTGATGGCCGCCCCGCGGGCCTTGGTGACCAGGAGGGGGTGACCGCCGGGGACGATGCCGCGACCCATGCCGTTGGTGATCGTGGGGATGCCCAGCGCCTCCACGAAGCGCAGCGCCGCCTCCTCCGCGCGGTCGGCCCACACGTCGGTGCCGAGGATCAGCAGGGGCCGGGTGGCGTCGGCGAGCAGGCGGGCCACGGCGGCGAGGTCGTCGCCGTCGGGCTCGAGCCGCGGCGCCGGCGTGCCCGACGAGGCGGGGCCCGAGGCGGAGTTGAAGAACTCGTCCATGGGGATGTCGACGAAGACCGGGCCGCGGTGCGACGAGCGCGCCACCGTGAAGGCGTCGTCCATCCCCGTCGCGACCTCGGCAGCGGTGTGCAGGGTGCGTGCCTGCTTGGTGATCGAGTCCACGATCGGCAGGTGGTCGATCTCCTGGAGGGCACCGGAGCCCCAGCGGCTGGCCGGTGCGCGTCCACCGACCACGACCATGGGGGAGCCGTTGAACTGCGCCTGCGCCATCGCCGAGACACCGTTGGTCACGCCGGGCCCGGCGGTCAGCACCGCCAGCCCGGGCACCCGGGTCAGCTTTCCGGTGGCCTCGGCGGCGAACGCCGCGGTCTGCTCGTGGCGCACGTCCAGCAGCCGCATGGGCGGCGTGGCCTTGACGGCGCCGTCGTACATCGGGAAGACGTGGGCGCCCGAGAGGGTGAACATGGTCTCCACGCCGTGGGCGCGGGCGGCCGCCACGGCGAGCTCGCCGCTGTGCCCGGCGAGCTCGTCACCGGGCTGGGAGGCGGCGGGCGTCTCGGGGGCTGCGGTCTCGTCGCTCATGCAGCGCAGGCTAGTTCACGAGGGGTGGGGCGAGCCGAGATAGTGCGGGTTGGTCCGCCGGAGGACCTCGACGAGGACCAGGATCAGGTCGGGACGGACCTGTGGCGGGTCCGGGGCCAGGCTGAGCTGGAGGTAGAGCGCCCTCAGGAACGCCTGGGCGTTGCCGGTGTCCAGGAACGGGTCGCGGTCCTCGCTGCTGCCCATCGTCCCGGCCACGGCCGCGATCCGGTTGATCCACGGCTCGAGCACCTTGAGGTCCACCAGGTTGCGGCGCAGCACCTTCATGGTGGCAGCGGCCATCCGGTCGGGCTCCCCGCACGTCAGCAGCCCCGTGTCGGGCGCGAGCAGCCGGTCGGCGAGCACGTCGAGGAGCACCGTCAGCTCGGCGGCGGCCAGGTGGGGCGAGGTCGCCAGCACCCCGATCGCGTCCGCGCCGTGGGCCACCGTGTGGGCCCAGCCGCGGGTGGGCACGTAGCCGCGGGTGTCCTTCTCGCGGAGGTACCACGTGGCGACCTGGTCGCCCCAGGTGAGGACCTGGGCTGGGGTGAGCAGGTGCTGGTCCGTGCCCCGCTCGAGGCACTCGGCGAGGACGAGCACGGAGAAGGCGCGCCGGAACACCGTGTCGGTGCCGGTCTCGCCGAGTCCCACGGTGAGGCCGGCGGCCATGCCGTCGCCGAGGCCGGTGAGCAGGTCGTCGTACACCCCGCGCTCGACCCACGTGGCCAGGGCGGGATAGGCGATCCCGTCTCGCTGCTCGGGGTCGGTGGATCCGAGCATGGCGGTGAGCTCGGCCGTGAGGTCGTCCAGAGGTCGGTCCGAGGGCACCTCGAGACCCCGCTGCACGACGCTGCGCCAGTAGGCGGTGGGCATGCGGGCCATCCTGCCAGCAGCGTCCGACGACGGCGAACCGGCCCGAGGCGTCACGGACCTAGGCTGTGCGGGTGCCGTCCCTGCAGGAGCTCGCCCGAGCCCACTCCGACCTCGACGACGCGGACGTGGCCTGGCTCCACCTCCTGATGGCGGACTGGCAGATCATCGCCGACCTCTCCTTCGCGGACCTGGTGCTCTGGCTGCCGGACCGCGAGGGACGTGGCTTCTGGGCCGCCGGGCAGATGCGCCCGACGACCGGGCCCACCGCCCTGACCGACGACGTGCTGGGCACGTTCATCCCGTCGGGGCGGCGTCGGATGCTCGACGAGGCGCACGCCACCGGCCGGCTGGTGCGCGAGGGCGACCCGGAGTGGCGCGACGACGTCCCGGTACGAGTCGAGGTCATCCCCGTGCGCCGCGCGGGCCGGGCCATCGCCCTGGTGGCCCGCAACACCAACCTGCTGGGCGTCCGTACGCCGAGCCGTCTCGAGCTGTCCTACCTGCAGACCGCGGCGGAGCTGACCCAGATGATCGCCGGGGGGTGGTTCCCCCACGAGGGCCAGCGCAGTGACCACGCCGACTCCCCGCGGGTGGGCGACGGGTTCATCCGGCTCGACGAGGTCGGCCGGGTCGTCTACGCGAGCCCCAACGCGCTGTCGGTCTACCGCCGCCTCGGGCTCACCGGCGACCTGACGAACCACGTCCTGGCCGACCTGACGCGCGAGCTGGTGCCACCGCGGCGCCGACCGGACGAGGAGTCGCTCAGCGCGGTGCTCTCCGGGCAGGCCGACCGCGACACCGAGGTCGGCACCGACCAGGTCAGCCTCATCCTGCGCAGCATCCCGCTGCGTCCGGAGGGGGAGCGGATCGGCGCCCTCGTGCTGCTGCGCGACGTCACGGACCTGCGCCGGCGTGACCGTGAGCTGGTCACGAAGGACGCCACCATCCGCGAGATCCATCACCGGGTGAAGAACAACCTCCAGACGGTGGCGGCTCTGCTGCGGCTTCAGGCGCGGCGCATCGACCAGCCCGAGGCGCGGGCGGCGCTCGAGGAGGCCGTCCGGCGGGTGGGCTCGATCGCGATCGTCCACGAGACCCTCAGCCAGGCGGTGGAGGAGCACGTCGACTTCGACGAGGTGACCGACCGGCTGGGCCGGATGGTCACCGACATGTCGGTCGTGGGTGGCGCCGTGCGCGTGGTCCGGCGGGGCAGCTTCGGCGTGCTCGCGTCCGAGACGGCCACGCCGCTGGCCATGGTGATCACCGAGACGTTGCAGAATGCCGTCGAGCACGGGTACCCCGAGCCGGGGCACCCGGAGAGTGCGGCGCAGGGAACCATCGAGCTCGCCGTCCGCGCCGACCGGGGGCGACTGACCGTCACGATCACCGACGACGGCCGCGGGCTGCCGGAGGGGTTCGACCTGGCCGCCTCGACGAGCCTGGGGCTGTCCATCGTGCGGACCCTGGTGGAGTCCGAGCTGGGGGGAACCCTCGAGATGGGGTCGTCAGGAGACGGCAGCGGGACCCGGGTACGGATCTCGCTGCCGCTCTCCTGACGGCTCGTGCTCAGTCAGACGGTGGGGGGTCGGACGGTGCGGGGTCGGACAGGGGGTGCACCGCTGGGGGTCAGGCGGTGCGGATGCGGGCGCGCGCGTTGCGGCGCTTGAGCGCCCGGCGCTCGTCCTCGCTGAGACCGCCCCAGACACCGTGGTCCTGGCCGGCCTCGAGGGCCCAGGCGAGGCACTGGTCGCGCACCTCGCAGCGACGGCAGACCTGCTTGGCCTCCTCGATCTGGAGGATGGCCGGACCGGTGTTGCCGATCGGGAAGAACAGCTCCGGGTCCTCGTCGAGGCAGGCTGAACGGCTGCGCCAATCCATGGCAGGGGGTTCCTCTTTCTTCACGCGATGGCTGTGTGCGGGCAGTCAGCGGAGCCCGGGCGCTCGGGAGGTGCCCGGGTTGTGGGCACAGCGAAGTGAACTCCCCCAAAGAGCGCACCCCAAGAGTCGCAAGAGACGGGGCGCAACACAACCCCCCTGCTAGGTCACTTCCGTCACAACCTGGGTCGCGACCTAGGCTGGTGGGGTGGAAGAGAGCCCCGTCAGCCCCGCCCCGCTCGTCACGTCGGCGTCGCTCGCCGCGGTCGAGGGCGTCGTGATCGTYGCCCTCGCGGTCCTCGAGATCGCGTCGTTGACCGGCGGACGGCTGACCATGGGGCTCACCACCACGCTCTTCTTCGCGGCGTACGGCGGGTTCCTGCTCGTCTGCGCCTGGGCCATCACCCACGGGGGCGCCTGGGCGCGGGGGCCCATCCTGCTCGCCCAGCTGATCCAGCTCGGCCTGGCCTGGAACCTGCGGGGCGGCGCGACCACCGTGCTGTCCGTGGCGATCGGGATCGTCGCGCTGGTCGTGATCGCCGGGATCGTCCATCCGCGGAGCATCGAGGCCCTCGAGTCGCAGCGCTGACCCCAGCCCTGGGTCCCAGCCCTGGGTCCCAGCTCTGGGGTCCCAGCCCGGGGTCGCGCCGCGCCGAGAGGCGCTACTCGGCCTCGAGCGACGTCCGCAGCTGGGCCAGCGTCCTGGTGAGCAGCCGGGACACGTGCATCTGCGAGACCCCGATCTCCTCGGCGATCTGCGACTGGGTCATGTTCTTGAAGAACCGCAGCAGCAGGATCCGCTTCTCCCGGGCGCCGAGGCCCTCGAGCAGCGGCTTGATCGACTCGCGGATCTCGACGTGCTCGAGCCCCTCGTCGTCCACGCCCAAGGTGTCGAGCAGGCTCGGCGGCCCGTCGTCGGAGCCGTCGGAGGCGTCCAGGGACAGCGTCGAGTACGCGTTGCTCGACTCCATCCCCTCGATGATCTCCTCGACCGTGCACCCGATGGCCTCGGCGAGCTCCCGTGGCGTGGGGGAGCGGCCCAGCTTCTGGGTCAGCTCGGCGGTCGCCGTACCGATCTGCATGCGCAGCTCCTGCAACCGGCGCGGGACGCGGATGGCCCACCCCTTGTCGCGGAAGTAGCGCTTGATCTCGCCGATGATCGTCGGGGTGGCGTACGTCGAGAACTCGACGCCCCGGTCGGTCTCGAAGCGGTCGATGGCCTTGATCAGGCCGATGGTGCCCACCTGCACGAGGTCCTCGTGCGGCTCACCGCGGTTGCGGAAGCGCCGGGCGCAGTGCTCCACCAGGGGCAGGTGCAGGTGCACCAGGGCGTCGCGCGCCGTGGTTCGCGACGCGCCCGAGGCGTCCTCGTCGCGCAGCTCGCGGAAGAGCTCCGCGCTGCGCCGGCGTGTGACCTCGATGCGCGTGGGCATCGTTCCTGTCGGCTCCGTGGTGTCCCCCTCCACCGAGCCGTCCCCCGTGTTGTCGTGGCTCATCTCAGAGGTCGGCGCCCGCCGTGTCGTCCGCCCCCGCGGCACCACCCACCTGGCTCGTCATCCGGAAGCGCACCGTGAAGAGCCCTCCGGTCGACGTCACCGTCGCCTCGGCGGCCAGGGTGTCGAGCACCTGCCACGCGAAGCTGTCGTAGTCGGGTGCCGGGTCGTCGCTGGCCTGGGTCTCGACCTGCACCGCGAGGGTGCTGGCGCCGAGGTGGAAGCGGCAGGTCAGGTCGGCGCCCGGGTCGGCCTCGGGGAGCACCAGGGCCAGGGCCTCGCCGACCGCGATGCGCAGCTCCTCGATGTCGTCCATGGTGAAGTCCAGACGGGCGGCCAGGCCGGCCGTCGTCGTCCGGAGCACCGAGGCGTAGGCGCCGTCGGCCGGTAGCCGGAGCTCGACGTCGGCCCGCGCGTCGGGGTTGTCGTGACTGGACATGTGCGTGGGGGTCCCGTCCTGGGTCGAGGGCTGGGGGGTTGGCACACCCTAACGGGGCCGGTCGCCCGGCAACGGTGCTCCCTCGACCACCTACCCCGCGGGGCTGGGCCTACACGTCACAACTAGCCCGAATGGGGTATGTGCGTGCATTCGGGCGCTCTTGCGCTTGTCATCGGTCACGCTTGTCGAGTGGTGAGGGGACGGCCCAGGGGAGGCGTCACGCGGGTCCGAGTCCTCAGTCAGTGATGCAGCGTCACGGTGTCGCGTCTGGCGGTGTGCCCCCGGCTCCCCGGAGGGTCCGCCGGACGCGACCGCTGCAACGCAACGGGCGCCGCTCGGTCCGAGGAGCCGCCGTGTCACGACGCATCTGCGGGCTGCTGCGCGAAGCCATCCACTTCCAGCGCGCCACCCAGCCGCTGGCCGGGATGCTCGAGGCCCTCAAGGACGGCTTTGACACGTACGGCGTGGACGACGAGCTGCTGCATCATCTCCGCGACGTCGAGGTTGGTCGCCGGCTCAGCCATCCTCTACGCGATCTTCAAACGACGGAACTGGATCTGAGCGCCGCAGCCTCTACTCAGGACGGTTCGCCCTCGAGCGCAACGGCCACCTGGTCGGCAAGGAGGACGGCTACCCGGCATTGCTCGTTCGTCGGGTAGCTCACGTGCGAGGTGGCGGTGACCAGGAAGTGGCCGAAGACCCGAGGTCCTCGACGGACGAGGACGGCGACGTACTCGTTGGTCGGAAGCCCCACGCGTTCGACATCGACCGGGTTGCCATCACGTGTGAGCACACCGTCGTGGTCCAGCACCGTGATCCGTGAATCATTCACTGGTCCACCGACGAATCGGCTGGTGTCGGCGCCGAGCGCATCTGTGATGTGTCGAGCGACAAGGTCGATCACCGGCCCGGTGGGGGTGTCCCCCTCGGCGACCGCTCGAGCGGCGTCGAGGACGCCGTCGAGGTACCCGGAGCGCCGAGACGCCTGAGCCCTGCTGTCGGAAGCCCCACAGGGCGACTTCGGTGACTGCCAGACTGATCAGCACCAGGAGAACGGTCGCCTCGACGTCATCGGAGTCCGCGATGGTGAATCGTTGGTAGGGCTCGGTGAGGAAGAAGTCGAACCACATGCCACCCGAGACGGCGGCCAGGATGCCGGCCCACCGGTCGCCGCTGGCGGCGGCCGCGACCACCCACACGACGAGCACCAGAGCTGCCGTCGCGGCGGTCACGTTGTCCCTGACTGTGGACAGGAGCGCGCACGTCAGGAGCGGCCCCAGGACGGCCGCGACCCGGACCACAGGCCGCCGCCGCACAGTTCGCCAACCGAAGTCCCTGGTGACCATGGAAGCGCTCCCTCGCGAAAGGTGGTGAGGTCAATTCTGGTCCACTTCTGAACCAGGTCGAGAGTCTTGACGCAATCCTGACGACCTCGCTTGGTCGGCGATGGTCCGGCGGACTCAGGACTTCCACCGAAGTAGTGCCCAGCTTGGCGGCGACCGACCGCCGCTGTTCATGCTCGCCGTCCGCGCGGGAATCGATCACCATCCGCACCGCTCCCGCGCAGCTCGGTCGGGACTTCGAGGGACGTGCCATGAGAGAGATCCTTGCGAGGAATCAAGGCTCCGGACATCCGTGGCGGTTGAGTCTTGTAGGTCGCTTACGCTCCGGGACGTGACCAACGATGTCCATGAGCGGAGCCGGTTCAACACGTGGCTGCTGGAGACCAGTGAGCAACCCGATCCGGGCGGCTTCTACGAGGGTGAGCAGGAGGCGACGGCGCACCATCACGTGAAGCCGTGGTGGAAGGTCATGTGCCTGACCGGGGTGGACTACTTCTCCACGCTTGGCTACCAGCCCGGCATCGCCGCGCTGGCCGCCGGGGCGCTCGCGCCGGTGGCGACCCTGATGTTGGTGTTGGTGACCCTGTTCGGAGCGTTGCCGATGTATCGGCGGGTGGCGAAGGAGAGCCCGCACGGCGACGGCAGTCTCTCGATGCTGGAACGGCTCCTGTCGTACTGGCCCAGCAAGGTCCTCGTGCTGTCCCTGATCGGATTCGTGGCCACCGGGTTCATCATCACGATCACCTTGTCGGCGGCCGACGCGTCCGCGCACCTGGTGGAGAACCCGTTCCTCACCGATGCCTTGCATGGCCAGGAGGTGTGGCTCACCCTGCTCCTCTTGGTGCTCCTCGGTGCGGTCTTCCTCAGGGGGTTCGGCGAGGCCATCGGCGTCGCCGTGGTCCTCGTGGTCGGCTACATCGGACTGAGCGCCGTGGTGGTCGCCAACGGGTTCTGGCACATCGCCCAGGATCCCGGCACCTTCACCGACTGGACCAACGCCGTATCCGACGCCCACGCCTCCCCCATAGCGGTCCTCGGCGCGTCTCTGCTTGTGTTCCCCGCACTTGCGCTCGGTCTGTCGGGTTTTGAGACTGGTGTCGTCGTGATGCCCCTGGTGAAGGGCGACAAGAGCGACACCATTGCGGAACCGACGGGCCGCATCCGCAACGCCAAGAAGCTGCTGACCACAGCCGCGCTGATCATGTCGGTGATGCTGATGGGATCCGCGATCGTCACCACGTTCCTCATCCCCGCCGCCGAGTTCGACCCCGGGGGCGAGGCAAACGGACGGGCGCTGGCCTACCTGGCGCACCAGAACCTCGGGGAGGGGTTCGGCACCGCCTACGACATCGCCACCATCGGAATTCTCTGGTTCGCCGGCGCCTCGGCCATGGCCGGGCTGCTGAACATCGTGCCCCGTTACCTGCCCCGCTACGGCATGGCACCCGATTGGGCCCGCGCCACCCGCCCCCTCGTGCTCGTCTTCATACTGATCTCGGTGGTCGTCACCGTCGCGTTCGACGCCGACGTGGACGCCCAGGCCGGGGCCTACGCGACCGGCGTGCTGGCGTTGATGACCTCGGCAGCCGTAGCGGTGACGCTGACCGAGTGGCGGCGCGGTCACCGGGGCGCCGGAGCGTTCTTCGGGGTGGTGGCGTGCGTGTTCATCTACACGATCACCGTCACCGTCCTCGACCGCCCCGAAGGCCTGGTCATCGCGCTCATCTTCATCGCCATGATCGTGATCATCTCGCTGGTCTCTCGTATCAGCCGCTCCACCGAGCTGCGCGTCCAGAAGGTCACCTTCGACCAGGACGCACAGGCCATGCTCGACGAGGTGCTGGTGAAGAACGCGCCGGTGCGGTTCATCGCGAACAAGATCCAAGCCGGTGATCACGCCGAGTACCACGAGAAGTCCCTCGACGTGCGCCTCGACAATCACCTCGACACCGCGGAGACGGCCGTGTTCCTCGAGGTCGCGGTCAACGACGCCAGCGACTTCGCCACTACCGTCGAGGTCACCGCCGCCCGCGTCGGCCACCACCGGGTGCTGCGAGCCACCGGCCCCAGCGTCCCCAACGTGCTCGCCGCCGTACTGCTCGCGGTCAGCGACCAGGACGACATGCCCTCCCACATCTACTTCGAATGGTCGGAGAAGGGACCAGGGCAGAACGCGCTGCGCTTCCTGTTCGCCGGGGAGGGCGACGTACCCCCGCTCACCCACGAGATCCTGCGCCGCGCCGTCCCCGACCCCGCCCAGCGGCCCGTCGTCCACGTCGGCGGCTGATCCGAGATGCAGTCCCTGCGGATCACCACCCCCGCCGACCTGACCGACGAGGTGGTCGCCGTGTTCACCGACGACCCGGCGGTGAGCCACCTCACCGTGCTGCGAGGCGCGTCGCTGCAACCCGAAGGCGACATCGTGCTGGCCCACGTGGCCAGAGAAGCCGCGAACGAACACATCGACCGCCTGATCGGCCTCGGCGTCCCCGAGCGAGGCACCATCCACATCGAACCTGTCACCACCTGGATCTCCCGTGCCGGGTTCGAGGCCGAACGCCACACCCCCGGCTCCAGCGCCGATGCCGTGGTGTGGGCCGAGGTCACCCAACGCGCCTACGAGGAGTCCGAGCTCAACTGGACCTACCTGTCATTCATGAGCCTGGCCACCCTGCTGGCGGCCATCGCCATCGTCGTGGACTCCCAGGTCCTCGTCATCGGCGCCATGGTGCTGGGCCCCGAGTTCGTTCCCCTCGCCGCACTCGGCCTCGCGCTCGTGCGCCGGCGCGGCACCCTGTTCAGCCGGGYGGCAGGGACCCTGTTCGTCGGGTTCGCGGTCGCCATCACCCTCACCACCATCGCCGCCTTTGCCGCCCGCACCCTGGGATGGGTGGTCACCGAGGACGTGACCGGCCCCCGGCCCGGAACCGACTTCATCTACTCCCCCGACAAGTGGTCCTTCATCGTCGCCGTCATCGCCGCCGCCGCCGGAGTGCTTTCCCTCACCAGCGCCAAGGTGGGCGGCCTGTCCGGAGTGTTCATCTCCGTCACCACCGTCCCCGCCGCGGGCAACATCGCGCTCGGCATTGCCTTCAGCGCCTGGAACGAAGTCACCGGCAGCGCGATCCAGCTGGTCCTCAACATCACCGGAATGGTCCTCGCCGGCTGCGCCACACTGGCCGTCCAGCACCTGGTGTGGAATCGCAAGGCGCACCACCGGCAACGACTACTGACCCGGCGCCAGAATGGGCTTGGCACCAGCGGTCCCTGAGCGTGGTCTTCGCCGGGGCTGGCCCTATCCTTGGGCCCGACAATCACCTCCCGATCAACCTTGTGGCGTTTGGCCGTCAGCGTTCCTTGTTCGTCTCCCGGCCCGCCGCCAACCGACTCCGCCACTGCTAGGTCAGGGAACGCATGGACACACCTTGGGTGCTCGCGCTCACGTGCCTCGGCGTCGGCAGCCTGCTGATGTTTCGGGCGGTCGTGCTGATCATGCTGGGCAGCAACGGGCGGTTCCGAGGAGACCCCTGGGCCAGCCTTGCCGTCGCGTTCGTGCTGTTCCTCATCGGGGGCTACCTCCTCGGCCGCTGAGGCCACTAGCCCATGCTGGGTCTGACCTACCCCACCAGACAGGTTCCGGGCGGGTGGTTTCGTGACTGCCTTCACTGGACGGCGTGACCATCACGTGCTTCACAGCGCTGGCAATCGTGTACCTCGGGCACCGGTCTGGTGTCCGCTACCGCAGTCCCGCCTGGTGGCCGCCGGTGTGATCCTCACCCTGATCGGGGCTCGGACCCTGCTTGACTATTCGATCTGTTCTGGCGTTACCCGCAACGTCTTCGACTCAAGCTGCTGCTCAGGCGAGCTGCGACTTCGGTGCGGGAGCGAACGGAGAGTCTGCGGTAGATCCGGGTGAGGTTCGCCTCGACCGTCTTGGCCGAGATGAATAGCTCGTCGGCTGTCCCTTGGTTCGACCGGCCGGCGGCGACCAGCTCGGCGACCCGACGTTCGGTCTCGGTCAGTCCGGTGGAGGGTGGAGTCCGGTGTGGAGGGCCTCGTGGCGGGCGTTCGGCCCAGCGCGGGATCCGGTACAGCGATTCGACACGTACGGCGAGGCAGCCGAGAACCATGCCCCCGGGTGGAGCGCGTCCCTGCCGATGAGCTGCCATCGAGATGGCGGCGAAGCAGGAACCGGCTAGGAAACCAAGGAGCCCTTGGCGATGTGGGCACCATCCGACGTTGACGTGCCCATGGTCCCCGGAGTGGGAGCACACGACCCGGGACGCGCAGGACGCCGCTCTCAATCCCAGAGCTCTTGCGGACTCTCTGCGGACTGAGGCGGCGTCCAAACACTAGAACTGCAGGTCAGAAGCCTGCGGCGATGGTCAGGCCTTCTTGGTCTCCCAGAAGATCTCCGCGATCTCGTCGATCTTGGCGAGCAGCTCGTCGGCCTTGGCGGCGTCGAGCTCACCCTTGGTGCCCGAGGCGCCGGCCAGCTTGGTGGCCTCGTTGACCAGCGTGTGCAGCTGCGGGTACTTCTCGAAGTGCGGGGGCTTGAAGTAGTCGGTCCACAGGACCCACAGGTGGTGCTTGACGAGCTCCGAGCGCTGCTCCTTGATGAGGATCGCGCGGGTGCGGAAGTCGGGGTCGTCGTTGTCGGCGACCTTGGCGATGATCGCCTTGATCGACTCGGCCTCGATGCGGGCCTGGGCGGGGTCGTAGACGCCGCACGGAAGGTCGCAGTGCGCCGAGACCTCGACGGTACGGGCAAAGAGCTGGGGGAGCATCGCAGTCCTCTCAGTGGGTGTGTCGTCGAACGCTTGCGACACTACTCCGCGTGAGGACTCCTCGAGACCCGGGTCCCGCCCGTGCGGGTGGGGCCCGGACCGGCCGGTTCCGCGGCGCCTGGGGCATGGCCGTCGTGCGCGGGCGCTCGATGCAGCCGACCCTGCGCGAGGGGGACCGCCTCCTCGTCCGGTACGACGCCGTCCCCGGCGTCGGTGGGCTGGTGCTGGCCCGCTTCGCGGACGGCACGCTGGCGGTCAAGCGGGCGGTCGAGCGCCGGGCGCTGCGCACCGGCGTACCGGGGTGGTGGCTGCTGTCGGACAACCCCGACGAGGGGGTCGACTCGCGCCACCGGGGGCCGGTGGCCGAGGCCGACGTACGGGCAGTCGTGCTGGCCCGGGTGTGGCCCTCGCCACGGCTGGGACGGCACCTGACGCGCCCCTGAGCTGTGGAATCATCGCGGCATGGAACCGCAGCACCCGCACGCCGGTGACCCCGTCTTCGACCTCCACCTGGGCGGCAAGATGGAGATCGTCTCGACGGTCGCCCTCGCCGGGCCCGACGAGCTCTCCCTGGCCTACACGCCCGGCGTGGCCCGGGTGTGCGAGGCGATCGCCGCCGACCCGTCGATGACCCAGCACTACACGTGGGTCCCCAACGTCGTCGCCGTGGTCACCGACGGCACCGCCGTGCTCGGCCTGGGCGACATCGGGCCGGCCGCCGCGATGCCGGTGATGGAGGGCAAGGCGGTGCTCTTCAAGCAGTTCGGCGGCGTCGACGCCGTCCCCATCTGCCTGGACACCACCGACGTCGAGGAGATCATCGAGACCGTCGCCCGGCTGGCGCCGAGCTTCGGGGGCATCAACCTCGAGGACATCTCCGCGCCCCGCTGCTTCGAGATCGAGGACCGCCTCAAGGCGATGCTCGACATCCCCGTCTTCCACGACGACCAGCACGGCACCGCCGTGGTGGCGCTCGCGGCCCTCAAGAACGCCCTGCGCCTCACCGGGCGCACCGCGGAGGGCACCCGCGTGGTGATCTCCGGGGCCGGCGCCGCCGGAGTGGCCGTGGCCCGCATCCTGCTCGAGGCCGGTGTCGAGGACCTCGCCGTCATCGACCGCCAGGGGGTGCTCAACTCCCGGCGCTCCGACCTGACCCCGGTCAAGGCCGCGCTGGCCCGCGACACGGCCGACACGTTCGACCGCAGCGGCAGCCTCGCCGACGTGATGGTCGGCGCCGACGTCTACATCGGCGTCTCCGGAGGGTCGGTCCCCGAGGAGATCGTGGCGTCGATGGCGCCGGAGGCGATCATCTTCGGGCTGGCCAACCCCACGCCCGAGGTGCACCCGGACCTGGCCCGCAAGTACGCCCGGGTCGTGGCCACCGGCCGCTCGGACTTCCCCAACCAGATCAACAACGTGCTGGCCTTCCCGGGGATCTTCCGCGGGGCCTTCGACGTGCACGCCACCGCCATCACCGAGGGCATGAAGCTCGCCGCCGCCAACGCGCTGGCCGACCTGGTGGGCGACGACCTGTCCGCGGACCTGGTCATCCCGTCGCCCTTCGACCCCCGGGTCCCCGGCGCGGTCCGCGAGGCGGTCGCCACCGCGGCCCGGCGCGACGGCGTCGCCCGCCGCTGATCCGACACAGCACCGCCACCCACGCGGCGCGCGCACCCCGGCCGGGTCTGCGTCGCGTCCCGCTAGGGTCGGGTCATGTTCGCCGTGTACGCCGAGTCCTTCAGCTCCGACGACCCGCTCAGCGGCCTGGTGGTGGGGGAGCGACCCGACCCGACGCCGCCCGAGGGGTGGACGACCGTGACGGTCAGGGCCGCCAGCCTCAACCACCACGACCTCTGGTCGCTGCGCGGCGTGGGCCTCAAGCAGGAGGCGCTCCCGATGATCCTGGGCTGCGACGCCGCCGGCCTCGACGAGGACGGCAACGAGGTCGTCGTGCACGCCGTCATCAGCGACCCGACCTGGTCCGGTGACGAGACGCTGGACCCGCGGCGCTCGCTGCTCTCCGAGCGGCACCAGGGCACCTTCGCCGACCAGGTGGTCGTGCCCCGCGGCAACCTGGTGCCCAAGCCGGCGTCGATGAGCTTCGCCGAGGCGGCGTGCCTGCCGACGGCCTGGCTCACGGCGTACCGGATGCTCTTCACCCAGGGCGGCCTCAAGCCCGGCGACACCGTGCTGGTCCAGGGTGCCGGCGGGGGCGTGGCCACCGCGCTGATCACCCTGGCCCGGGCCGGTGGCCTGACGGTGCTGGCGACCAGCCGCGACGAGGGCAAGCGACGGCGGGCCCTGGAGATCGGCGCCCACGAGGTCTTCGAGTCCGGTGCCCGGCTGCCCGTCAAGGTCGACGCGGTGATGGAGACCGTCGGGCGGGCCACGTGGTCGCACTCGATCCGCTCGCTGCGCCCCGGCGGCAAGCTCGTCATCAGCGGCACGACCAGCGGCCCGCAGCTCGACGACGCCGAGCTGACCCGCATCTTCTTCCTCCAGCTCCAGGTCATCGGCTCCACGATGGGCACTCGCGCCGAGCTGGCCTCCCTGGTCAACCTGCTCGACGCCACCGGCACCCGCCCGCTCGTCGACCGCACCCTGCCCATGACCGATGCCCGCGACGGCTTCGCCGCCATGGCGGCCGGGGACGTCTTCGGCAAGGTCGTCTTCACCCGATGAGGGCTGCGTCGTGAGGCACCTGCTCACCGGCGCCGGGTCGGGCATCGGGCGCGAGCTGGCCCGGCGCCTCGCCGAGCGGGGCGACGACCTGGTGCTGCTGGCGCGCTCGGAGGCGCGCGCCGAGCAGATGCGCGCCGAGCTGCCCGATGCGGCGTACCTCGTCGCGGACCTGGCCGACCCCGGCACGATCAACGGCCTGGGCCGTCAGGTGGACGGGCCCCTCGACTCGCTGGTGCACGTGGCCGGCGTCGTCGACCTCGCCCCGGTCTCGCGGTTGCGCCTGCAGCAGTGGGAGGAGCAGATCACCGTCAACCTCACCGCGCCCGCGGTGCTCACCCGCGAGGTGCTCCCGCACCTGCGGGAGGGTCGCGGCACCGTGGTCTTCGTCAACTCCTCCGCCGGGCTCTCGGCCAGCGCCGAGTGGTCGGCGTACGCCGCCTCCAAGTTCGGCCTGCGTGCGCTCGCGGACGCGCTGCGCGCCGAGGAGGTGGAGCACGGGGTGCGGGTGTCCACGGTGTTCCCGAGCCGCACCGCGACGCCCATGCAGGAGAAGGTCCACGAGCAGGAGGGGAGGACCTACGACTCCACGCGCTGGATCTCGCCCGGGACGGTGGTCGACACCATCCTGCACGTGCTGGACCTGCCCGCCGACGCCACGATCCCCGACGTCACCGTGCGCCCGGTGGTGCCCCGCCCCGGGGGCTGAGGTCAGCCGGCCCGCTCGACGACGAAGATCCGCACCCGGCGCCCGTTGATGCGCTGCTGGTACTTCTCGTAGCCGCCGTAGATCCCGCGTGAGCGCTCCGTCACGGCCGCGCGCTCGGCGTCGGTCGCGGGGCGGGCGACCACCGGGAGGGTCCGCCCGCGGAACGTCACGCTCGCGTGCGGATCGGCCTCGAGGTTGAGCACCCACGCCGGGGTGGACGGCTGCCCGAAGTTGGTGCCGAGCAGCGCCAGGTCCGCACCCACCGGGATCGAGATGAGGTGGCTGGTGCGCGGCTGCCCCGACCTGCGCCCCGTCGTGGTGAGGTCGAGGACGGGCAGGCCCGCCAGCAGCTGGGGGGCGCTCTGCCGCCCCCGCGACACCCGGGCGACGGCGGTGTCGAGGTGCCGCAGGGTGCGGGAGAAGAGCCACGCCCCCGGCCGGCTGGAGCCGAACGCCTGTACGCCGCGCTGCAGCGCGTTGGCCGGGCGGTGGTGGTAGTCGAGGTCCGAGGCGAGTCCCATGACGGTCGTCAGCGCCCCGAGCGCCAGTTGAGGGCACCCACGAGCAGCATCCGCAGCTGCGTGCGGGTGTCGGCCAGGATGCGGGCCTCGGCGGAGGGGTCGTCGACAAGCCGCTCGGCGGTCGTCACGACGAACGAGACGATGAGGTCCGCCAGCAGGTGGAGGTGGTCGTGGGAGAAGGCGTCGGTCCCCGGTAGACGGGCCACGTCGGTGGCCAGCTCACGGGTGGTGAGCTCGATCTCGCGGCGGATGGCCTCACGCACCTGGGCCGGGCCGGCCATCCGCTCGCGGGCGATGAAGGAGTAGTGGGCCGGGTGGTCCCGGACGTGGGCGACCAGCACCACCATGGACTCGTCGATGAGATCGACGAACTCGGGGGCGCGGGTACGCACCTCGCGCAGCAGCGCGCGCAGGGACACGAAGCTCTCGTCGACCAGGGCGAGGCCCAGTGACTCCACGGAGTCGAAGTGGCGGTAGAAGGCGGTCGGCACGATGCCGACCTCCTTGGCGACCTGGCGCAGGGAGATCGCCACCAGGCTGGTGTCGTCGGTGAGGCCGAGGGCCGCGTCCAGGATCGCCCGTCGGGTGCGCTCCTTGCGCTCGCTGCGCGTGGCGACGCCCTGACCCTCCATGCGGCCGATCGTAGTCCGGACGTCTCACCGCCGGCGCGTCGTGCGGCCCWGCCAGGCCGCGATGAAGGCGTCGGGGGTCGTGGTGGTCTCCACGAGGGGACTGCTGTGCCACACGCGGTTGATCGTCGTGGCCCCGATCAACAGCCGCGACAGGAGGTAGCCCCACAGCAGGAACGTGGCCGCGCCGCCCAGGACGCCGTACACCTGTGTCGTGTAGCGACTGGACAGGTAGACGACGGTGTACACGTGGAGGATCTCGACGCCGATCGCGAAGACCACCGCACCCGGCACCAGACCCCAGGCGGAGACCTCCTCCGGGTGCGGGAGCGCCCGGAGCAGGGACCACCCCAGGGCGAGGAAGACCATCAGCATGAAGACCACGGCCAGGACCGACCAGGCTCCTCGCTGGGCCCGCATCCAGTTCGCGACCAGCGCCGTCGCCGCGGCGACGAGCACGCCGACGACCACGAAGCCCGAGGCGAGGTACTCCCGCTCGAGCCGGCGGATGGGGAGCTGCCAGGCGAGCAGGGTGGCGGCCCACATGGCGCGGGCCAGGTTGGAGGATGCCCACGCGAGCGTGCACAGCCCGAAGACCAGCAGGACCCACCTGCCGTCGGACACCTGGGCGGCGGACTGCTCGATCTCGTGGGCGGCGTCGGACCCGAGACCCATCGCGGCGGCGCCCTCGCCGGCCGACCCGGGAGGGACGAAGCCCAGGCAGCCGACCAGGATCAGGGTGGCCGGCAGCAGCCACAGGAACAACCGGTACGCCAATGCGCTCGCCAGCAGCGCACCTCCCGCGTCCCGGTCGTGCTCGAAGGCGCGGAAGAGGAAGTCGACCGACCGGTGCCTGCGGCCAGCCACGGCGCGCTCGACGAGCTCGTCGCGGCGCGCCTGCAGCCGCGACCACCGGACGCGCAAGCGGGCACGCCGGGTGGGAGGCGACCTGGTGGGCTCGACCATGGCACGAGCATGGTGCGGGCACCCGGTCGCCGCCTCATGCGACCGGGGTGATCCCGCACAATTCATCACCTCCGGATGAGTGCCGGGCCGAGGCGAACCGCGAGGCTGCGAACATGCCTGACTCGAGGGCTCGCCCATCGTCGCGGACCACCGCCGCGACCCTGGCCAGCCTGCCGGCCGCACTCCCGCGGGGTCTGCTGATCATGCTGGGCCTGGCCGCCGTCACCGTGACCATCGGCGGCATCAGGGCCGTGGCCGACATCGCCGCGCCGGCGTTCCTCGCGCTGGTGCTCTCGATCGCGGTGCACCCGCTGCGGGGCTGGCTGGTCCGGCACCGTTCCCCCGGCTGGCTGGCCACGATCGCCACCATCCTGACCGCCTGGGGGATCCTGGTCGTGCTGGCCGGCTCCCTGATCGTGGCCGGGGCGCACTTCGCGGCGCTGCTGACGCAGTACCAGGACGACGCCACCGCGCTGCTCAGGGACGCGGAGTCGTGGCTGGGCAACCTGGGGGTCGACCAGAAGCAGGCCTCCGCGCTGGGGTCGAGCCTCGACCTCGGGCGGCTCGCAGACCTGGTCGGCTCGATCCTGGGCGAGCTGCTCTCGGCGGTCAGCAACCTGCTGTTCATCGGTGCGCTGCTGCTCTTCATCGTCGCCGACGCCTCGTGGTTCCCACTGCGTCTCGACGGCGTGCGCGACGTCCGGGCGGCGGTCGTGGAGGCGCTGGAGTCCTTCGCCCACGGGACCCGCTCCTACCTGGTCGTCTCCACGGTCTTCGGACTCATCGTGGCCGTGATCGACACGCTCCTGCTCTGGGCGCTCGACGTGCCCGAGCCCCTGATCTGGGGACTGCTGGCCTTCATCACCAACTACATCCCCAACATCGGCTTCGTGATCGGCCTGGTCCCGCCGGCGATCCTGGCGCTGCTCGAGGGGGGCACGAGCCTGTTCCTGATCGTGATCGTGTCCTACAGCCTGATCAACGTCGTGATCCAGACCATCATCCAGCCCAAGGTCGTCGGCGACGCGGTCGGACTGTCCACGAGCATCACCTTCACGTCCCTGGTCTTCTGGACCTGGGTGCTCGGGCCGCTCGGCGCCCTGCTGGCGATCCCACTGAGCCTGCTGCTCAAGGCCCTGCTGATCGACGTGGACCGCGACACCGTGTGGGTGCGCCCGCTGATCTCCGGGCTTGCCTCGGACGCCCCCGACCCGGCTCCGCCGCGGACGCCGGCTGAGCCGTGACCGCGGTCGCCGCGGACCGGCCGACGGAGCCGGGCCGGCACCGCCTGCGTCTCTCCGACGTGGGTCGGATGCTCGTGAGCTGGGTGACCGGCTCGGTCGCGCTGATCATCGCCGCCTGGGCGCTGCCCGGCTTCGACGCCTCCTCGTACGCCGACCTGTTCGCCGTGTCCGCCGTGGTCTCGCTCTTCGGCCTGCTGGCGCGCCCGGTCCTGGCCTCCGTGGCTGCGGCCATCGGATGGCTGGCGGTCGCGGCCGTGGCCGTCGCCGGCCAGGCGATCGTGATGCACCTCGTCCTGCTCGTCGTGGACAGCGTCCAGGTCAGCTCGTTCTGGACCCTGGTGGCCGCGACCTGGATCGCCTCGCTGGTCTCCACGGTCCTGACGTGGCTGGTGAGCGCCGGCACCGACGAGAGCTTCACGACGGCGCTGCTGCGCTACGGCGGTCGCGGCCAGGCCGTGTCCGACCCGGAGGTGGACGGGTTGGTGTTCGTGCAGCTCGACGGGCTGCCCTACCCGGTGGCGCGGTGGGCCCTGCAGTCCGGGACCATGCCGACGCTGAGGCGATGGCTGGACGACGGGTCGCACGAGCTGCGGGAGTGGACCGTGCAGACACCCTGCACCACCCCGGCCAGCCAGCAGGGGATCCTGCAGGGCACCATCGACGGGGTGCCGGCGTTCCGCTGGTACGACCGCGAGCTCGGTCGCGTCCTCGTGGCCAACCGCCCGGCCGACGCCGCCGTCATCGAGGCGCGCGCGACCTCGGGCGTGGGACTGCTCGCGGACCGTGGGGTCTCGGTCTCGAACCTGTTCTCCGGGGACGCGGAGCGCAGCATGATGACGATGAGCCAGGTCGGGCTCACGCGCGGGTCCCGCGACACCCGGCGGACCGTGGCCCGCTTCGTGCTGAGGCCGGACGGCTTCACCCGCAGCGTCTTCCGGACCGTCGCCGAGGTGGTCCGCGAGCGCTTCCAGGCCCGCCAGCAGCGGCGCCGCGACGTCGTGCCCCGGGTGGTCCGGCCCTGGACGTTCGCCCTGCTCCGGGCGGTGACCAACGGGGTGCTGCGGGACCTCAACACCGCCGTCGTCGCCCAGGAGATGCTGAGGGGCACGCCGAGCGTCTACGTCGACTTCGTGGACTACGACGAGGTCGCCCACCACGCGGGATGCAACCGGATCGAGTCGCTCCGGGTCCTGCAGGCCCTCGACGAGGTGCTGAGGCACCTCGAGACCGTCGCGCGGGAGGCACCGCGTCGCTACCACTTCGTGATCCTCTCCGACCACGGCCAGTCCCAGGGACCGCCGTTCGCCGAAGGGGGGCACAGCCTGGCGGACCTGTGCGCCACCCTGACCCGGGCCGACGTCGCCGCGATGGACGCCAATGTCGAGAGCTGGGGGCCCGTCGAGGCGCTCCTCGCCGACCTGTCGGGGAGCCGGACCCCCGGGACGCAGACCGCGACGCGGGCCACGACCCAGCGCACCGCGGCCCGGGGCAGCGTGGCCGAGGGGGACGCCCTGGTGGTCCTGGGATCGGGGAACCTGGGCCTGGTCTACGTCCGCGAGCCGCAGCGGCTGCTGCTCGAGGACATCGACGAGCGCTGGCCCGCCCTGGTCCCCGGGCTGGTGGCCGACCCCGGGGTCGGGTTCGTCTCCGTGCTCAGCCGGGCCCACGGTCCGGTCGTGATCGGCAACCACGGCTACCGGAGGCTGGTGGACGGGACCGTCGAGGGGGTCGACCCGCTGTCCCCGTTCGGGCCCCACGCCGCGGCGGGCATGCTCCGCTGCACGACCATGCCCTCGGCCCCGGACCTCTACGTCAACAGTGTCGTCGACGCCTCGACGTTGGAGGTGATGGCGTTCGAGGGCCTGGTGGGTTCCCACGGGGGCCTCGGCGGCTGGCAGGACTCCGCGATGCTCGTCGTACCCACCGCGCTGAAGACCCCGGACGACCACGTCCACGGGGCCGACGCGTTGCACCGGGTCCTCGTGGGCTTCCTCGAGCAGTCGGGCCAGCGCCGCGACCTCCCTGTGCCGGGACGCCGGCCCGGGCCGG
>NZ_JBFUKA010000077.1:0-21010 GCF_056401085.1 Nocardioides sp. P4_G4 | reverse complement strand
GCCCGACTCTGCAACTCGGTCGGTTGGCGCCACACGGTCCTCCATGAAGGGCACCCTGTGAAGGCTCGGAACCTCCAGGCACTCCGAGCCGCCAGACATCATCGGTACCACCCGACCCCCGACGTCTACGAGCACATCCAGATGGTCTTTGACGGCGGTCGTCCCGCGCAGGAGGGCGCGCGGATGGTTAACCGGCGCTCCCCGCACATTGCCTTCGCCCACATCCGCCACCTTCTCTGGCACCGCATCGTCGACACCGACCTCACTACGGCCATTGGCACCGAGTCCGTGCTCCGCACGACCACGAAGGGGACGCCATGCTGCGCCGTCTGAATCTAGGAGACATCGTGTCGTGGGACGAGAAGGACTGGTTCGTCGACGCAACCGGCGAAAAGGGAACCAGGCTCTCCCCCATCCTCGGCGGACTACCTGCGTGGGTTGACGTCGCAACTGTCTCCCAAGACCCGACTTTCGAGTACCACGGGCAGGGACACGAACGCGGCAACAGCGCCGTCGAGCGGATTGAACTCGCGGTACTCGCAACAGATGTCCGCAACGACGTCCTTTTCTGGCGCGACCACCTCAACGAGGCGCGACACGGGGTTACTGACCCAGCAGACCCCGATTCCTTGCCCAGAGACGGCTACGGGCCCAACACGACAGTGCGAGACCGCTTCGCGCTGAAGGCTGAGGAGTTGACCGTGGCTGGCATTGCCGTCACCAGCCGGACCCTGTTCCGGAAGGACGCCGAGTACCGAGACAACGGCATTGCCGGTCTCATCGACCGGCGCAAGTTCAAGGAGCAAAGCGGCACCCGTGTGCCTGCCGAGGTCGACGAAGCGGCACACAAGGTCATCCGCGCCTGTGTGGGAGGTAGCACCCGCACAGAGAAGGCCTACATCGCAATGGTGAAGGCGAGGGTCCGCGAGGACCACCCGGATGCCGACATCCGGTGGCCCAGCGAACGAACTATGCGCCGCTACCTGGGGCCGCTGCTCGATGCTGCGGGGCTGACCGGGACCGCGACCGGACGCCGCAGTGTCTCGAATCGGCCCGACCGCTACTTCGCGCCCATCGTGGCCACGGGCCCCGGCGACTACGTCGAAATCGACACGAACATCCTCGACATCGAGGTCGTCATGCCTGATGGCACCGTGCTCCGCCCCCACATGACCCTGGCCATCGACGTCTTCACGCGCAGCATCGTCGGATTCCATGTTCACGCAGGCGCCCCGACGTCCTTCGACCACGCAGTTCTGCTTGCCCGCATCCTGCGGCCGCGCGGCCTTGTAGCGGGCCTGGACGCGTCGGCGCAGTTGGGCACCTGCCGTTCTCTACCTGCTTCCGAGATGGTCGCGCTTGGACAGGCGACGATGGACGCCCCGGCGATGCCCTTCATCGTCCCGGAAACCATCACTACCGACCGAGGCAAGGACTACCTCGGCACTCCCACGGTCGCAGCGGCTCAGATGTTCGGCATCAGCGTCATCCAGTCCCCACCGCACTCCCCTACCGCGAAGCCTCACGTAGAGCGCGCGTTCAAGACCATCAATTCGATGCTGCTGTCCCACGTCGATTCCTACGTCGGGCACTCACCGGACCACCGAGGCCAAAACCAGCGCGCCCCAGTCGCCTTCGTCGAAGTCGACACGCTGATTCGCACCTTCATCATTGGCGTGTACCAGAACCGACCTCACTCGTCGCTGGTGCTTCGCGAGCACCCAGGTCGCACGTTCACGCCTAACCAGATGTACTCGGCCTCGTACGACGCAACGGCAGGCATCCCACTCCCCGTCACCGAGGCCGAGTACATCGCGCTCATGCCCAGTGTGAAAAGAATCGTGGGACCTGACGGCGTTAGGTTCGAGAGGGAGGTCTTCGACTCTCCCGCTCTTGCAGGACTGCGCGGGTCCAAAGAGAAGCGGGACATCCGCCACGACCCCTACGACCCGGACCGCATCTGGGTGCTACATCCCGATTCCGGCGAGTGGATTGAGTGCGCGAGCCGAACGTCCGCCTGTCCACGCTGCCGTTCGGCGGTGTCACATCCGCAAACCTCGCCGCCATGCCACAGGCCGCAGACACTCATGACGCGTGGGCTGAGGAGTTCCTCGCCACCGAGAACGCGCGCGTCAAGCAAGCCACGAAGGACACAGCCGCGGCTAAGCGCGCTGGCAAGAAGGCCATGAAGTCGGCCGCTGAACTGGCCAACCGAAAGAACGACGACATCCCGCGGCCCGGGCCTGTCCTGGCTGCACCGCTGCCGCCCGCCTCACCGATGCGGCCGCACCCCGACGACTACTCCATCGCCTGACATCAGGCATTCCCAGACAGGTTGATTCATCATGCCTTCCCCCCGCGCGCCGAAGAACACCCTCACGGGCCTGCGCCACCTCATTGACGAGAACATCCCTAAGCCGAGTGCGTTGAGCCGCAAGCAGTTTGACAAGTTGGACGAGGCTGCGAAGGAGGAGTACGACCTCACCCGACTTCGGTGGTTCATGAACGGACTGCACGTGAACACTCCAGCAATCAGGCGGCTCACAGTTGCCAGCCAGACGCTCCTCATCAGCCACAACCCCAACACGGTCGGCGAGCACGGCCTCGTTCTGACAGGTCCTCCCCACATCGGGAAGACCACCGCGCTCGTCAAGGTCGCAGGCAGCGTTGAGGCCTTCGCGTCGAAGTGGAATCCCAACTATCGGGAAGAAGGGGTCGTCCCGGTGGTGTACATCGAGATGGAGCCCCGGGCGACGCCGAAGTCAATTGCGAGTTCGGTCCTGACCTTCTTCGCAATCCCGCACAACTTCAAGTCCGCCACACAGCACCAGTTGACTGCGGCTGCCATCGACGCCCTCCAGCGCCACGGCACGGTCATGCTCATCATCGACGAGGTCCAGATGCTGAAGTTGGACGGCCAGATTGGCGACGACGCCATCAACTCCCTTAAGACGTTCATGAACAACTCAGGCACCATCTGCGTCTTCGCCGGAGTGGACCTCACGGTGGGACTCGCCAGTCGTGCGGCAGAACAAATCATGGCGCGGTGCCAAATCACCGAGATGCGGCCCATGACCGGCTCCGACGAAGCGACCCGGTCCGAGTGGGCGGCACTTGCCGGGGCCCTCGGCGCCTCCATGCACCTGCTCGACGCGGAGCCGGACCATCTGGCCCCGTACGCCGACAGCCTGCTCGCTCAGAGCAACGGCAAAATCGGTGACCTTCGCCGTCATCTCGGCTTCGCCATGCAAGCCGCAATCAGTGAGCGAAGTACCTCAGGCGTCGAGACCATCACCGCAGACATGCTCGGGCTCGGCCGTGTCGTCGCCTGACGTCATGACGCCGCTTCGACGACAGGTGCTCACGGTTCGACATCGGCATCTTGAGACACCGGCCTCGTATCTGCGGCGGCTGTGCGTTGCCAACTCCATCGACTTCGAGTGGCTCGCCAAGACGCTGCGAAAAGGTGGGGCGCGGCGGGGCATCGGTGTCGCCATCGCCGAACTCGGTGGGCCCCCGCCGGAGCGCTTCGAGCAGGCCCATGCCGCTGCCCTCGTCGGGCATCCCAATTCCCGCGGACCTTGGGTTAAGCAGGCAAGCACTCAACTGGCCTGCCTGTCATGTACAGCCGGGGAGCAGGTCATGACCTATCCGCATATTCGCTTTGCCTTCTGCCGACGACACGGACAGTGGCTTGGAGACGGCACAAAGCCCCAGCGACAGGGAGTGCTCGACGAAGTGACATGGCGTGYCGACGCCCAGTTGCGGCGTCTGGTCACCGCAGGGCTTGTCAACCGCGACCTGCACGAGACCGCTTGGGAACTGGTTCGCGACAACGCCTACCTCGTGGGAGACGGGGCCTGGGGCGCGCGGCTACGCCGAGCGCACGCACAGCCCGGCTTCACGCGTGAGGTCGACGACCGCATCGCGCTGTTCGCTGACACGGTGCGTGTACTTCGAGTGACCAGCGCACCGGAGTTCGGGGAGAAGGTGCGTTCGGGTCGGGTCGACTCCACCCGGCGCCGCGCCTACCTGTACCAAGCCTTCGACTGGGTCGCCGAAGACCGCTGGGTCCTCGTCGAAGGCATTGACCGGTTCTTCCACCGAGAAGGTGCCTAGCCTTGCGTAAACGACCACTGACGATGCGGACAGTGACCTATAACCGTGACTCTGGGCACCTCCGGCGGCAACCGCTCCCGTTGGACCGGTTGCCAATCCTCGCCTGCCAGTCGTGACCACACGGCCCCAGCCACCACACTTCGAGGTCTGACTTCGGCATGACCTGGTCTGGCGTGAGGTCACCGTTCTTCGTCGGATGCCATTGGGCCGCCAGCGCCGGGTTCACGGTCGCCAGGTCGTTAACGCCGGGCAACAGTGCTCGATTCGCGCAGTATCCGCAGTCAGGCTTCTGGTACCTCGGCTGCCGCTTCCACTGATGGCCCTGCGAGCAGCGCCAGGCAACAAATTGCCGACCGTCACYGGCTCTCACCTCCGACGGTTTCAACGCGCCATTTGCCTCGTGGTCCCAGAGGGCCAGCAGCCAGGGCACGTGGGCGACGGTCGGCAGGTCCACGCGCTTGGGCGACCTCTTGCCGCGGCACCTCTGGCACTCTGGCGGTAGAGGGTCCTCGTGCCGCTCAAGAGGCGTGGCGATGTACAGATGACCGCAGGGCGCCAACCACTTCACACCTCGTTTCCGCGATGTCGCTCGAACTTGGGCCAGGTTCACGTCCTGACCTGGGGCGAGGTCTCCTACGAGGTCTGGATGCAACGTGGCGAAGTCGTTCTGACCGGGGTAAACCCGCTTGTCGACGCACACCTGGCAACGGCGGTCGCCCCTTCGCTGGGCAGGCGGTGATTCAAACCAGTGACCGCATGGCGGTTGCCAGTAGACGGCCGCGGTGTAGCCGGGCGCCACGAGGTCCGGCGTTAGGGCCCCGTTGCGGACGGGGTGCCACTCGCCCGCTAGTTCGGGGTCGATGGTGGCCAGGTCGTTGATGCCAGGGCGAACCAATTTGTTGGCACATACGGAGCAGCCAGACCCGTCGTAAACCCGAAAGGACAGCCGGGCTCGGAATGGGTGGCCTAGATCGCAGACCCACCACACATCCTCGGGGTAGGACGCGTCAACGTCTTGAGGCGTCAGGTCGTAGTTCAAGGTCGGATGCCACTGCCCGGCCAGTTCTTGATGCGTCGACGACAGGGACCGCTTGGGAGGCATGGGTAGAGCGGATCACGGGAGCGCGTGGCGAGCGAATCGCCGCGCAACAGCCGTGGGCGCCGATCGCCCAACGAGGCTGTAGGGGCGCGGCGGTGTCGGTGCCATGCGGCATTCTGGCCTCATGCCCGAGGACGACGCCCCCCGACGACCACTACTACTCGTCGACGTCGACGGAGTCCTCAACGTCCAACCCGGCCCTCGTCGGCCGGAAGCAGAGTGGCAGATGCACCGGTTAAGAGACCATGAGGGCGTCGTCTACACGCTGCACATCAACCCGGTGCACGGCGAGTGGCTCACTGGACTCTCCGATCTCTACGAGTTGACTTGGTGCACGACGTGGTGGCGCGTCGCCAACGACCGAATCGCGCCGCTGGTCGGACTACCCGATCTGCCCGCCCTCGAGTTGCCGGATGCTTGGCCGAACGTGCCTCGGGACATCAGCGCGAAGACACCTCACGTACGGAGGTACGCCCAAGGCCGTGCGCTCGCTTGGATCGACGACGACATCGACGACCGAGACGCCGAAGCGCTCACCCGTCTGAAACCTGACGACCGGTCGCCTCTCGCGGGGACGCAGCGGTGCGTGTCCGCCCTAACCCTCAACGTGGACCCCGACGTCGGGCTGACCGAGGGTCACATCGAACGACTCAGGTCGTGGGGGGAGTTGCGGCTCCCAGGTGCCATGGCGCAGGCCGCACTGCGCGAGGAACGCTGGCAAGAGATGGAACGCACTGGAGGTTTCCTCAGCGCTTCGGACATTGCCAATTTGGGCCAAGCCGTCCGCGAAGGCCTGGTCGGCGTGCAGCGAACTGGAGGCGTGCGATACCCGGCGTTCCAACTCGTCGGCGCCCAGGACGGCGTGAAGGTCGTGCCTCCTGCCTGGGACCGCCTACGGGAATTGCTCGCCCCCGCGGGGTGGGGCGACGAGAGCCTTCTCCTGTTTGTGACGGCGCCCAACGGCTATCTCGAAGGCCGTAGTCCCGCCGATGAGGTTCAGGACCACCCTGCCGACGTCACCGACGCACTGCACTATGCCGCCACCCGAGCCATACCGGACTTTGTGCACCTCGGACCTAGTACGTCGCGAGCCCTCGGGAACTTCCTGACGTTCGCCCACGTGGCCACCCGACTCGTCGAACGGGGCCGAGCGGCGTACGACGCGGACGAGGCGTTGCGCCTCGCCGCCGGGACGATTCTGCGTCGGATCAGCGCAGCCATCGCACGTGTCGACGACGACTTCGTCGCGTCCAACCCTTCCGTCCACTGGCGCCAATTGGTTGGCATGCGCGACGCCATAGGTACCGACCCTGGGACCGAGGACTACGACGCCATCTGGAACAACCTGGCGACGGACCTGCCGGTCGAGGCAGCCGCGGTACGACGGATTCTCAGGCAACCCTGACCGTATTGCTGAAACAGGATCGACTAGTCCTGGAAGGCGATGTCCCGTACGCATGCCGAGCAGGTGTTGGCGCATACGCCTCCCCACGTCGCGTCATCGAACGGATTGGCCAGCCTGACTGCGCTGGCTGACCTCGTCGCTCTGGTGGTGCTTCCAGAGGTAACCAGCACACCCGACGACCACGGCAATGGCCACTGCAAACGAAATCTTCACGTTCGGGTACCCAACCGCGAAGCAGATGGCGGCGCCGAGGTAGGCCAACCCAAGGCCGAGAACTTCCGCATAGTCCGCCCTAGTGGCGCCAGCGCCCTTGTCCGCAACGGATTTGGTGACACCGAAGAGTACGAACGTTGCCCCAGCGGCCAACAAGGCCAGTCCTGCCCCAATCATCATGCCGGGATCATGACATGAAGCCCGGTCCACAATTGGCGAGCGCGCTCGACTTCGTCAGGACCATTGGCGTGTCGCCCCAGATCCCGGTGCTGCCAGATTGAATGTCACACGAAGCGACGAGAAGGGTGCTCCCGAGACTGCTGTCATTCCGGTTGTCACCTGTCGGACTGCGGGTGAGCCGAGAACTCGCTCAGGATCGCTGTCAGGCAAGTGGCCCCGCTGCCATGTGTCTTGTCACTTCACACCTCTCCTGACAGGCTCACCCTTTTCGGGCCACCCCACGGGCGCGGGCGACTGGTTCACTGCCGGTATGCGGTCGGACCACGAGGGATTCAACGAGCTGGTCGATGCCCTTGCGGTCGACGAGCCGGGGCGGATGCCGGCCTACATCCAGGAGATCCTCGATGCGGCCCGCGCTCGGGACGTCGCCGCCGACGCCCGCGATGCCGAGGCCGACCTGCGCGAGCAGGCGCTCGACCGGGCCGAATCGCACGAGACTGCGAGCAGCTACGCGCCAGAGCAGCGCCATGCGCGTCTCGATCGCGAACGTGCCCGCAACGACCGCGCCGCCTCACGACGCGACCTGGAAGCCCTGGCCCGCCTGCTCCGGGACTCGCCTCGGGCCGCACGGGGCGCCTGAGAACATGGTGGGCTCCGATGGAGTCACACCGGTGTAGTCCGTGTCCGGCCCGCGACGCCGCGGCGGCTCGCCAACGCGCGTCGTTGGTGATTCACTGCCGACATGGGGGCTGGGGATGAACGGCGCGGCGACGAACGGGGCGACGGGGGTCGGGATCCTGCCGACGCCCGCGATGCGAAGGCGCGTGAGGCGGCGGTGAGGGAACGCGAGGCCGCGGAGGCGAGACGACAGAGCGCTGCCCGCGCGATCCTGGACGCGGYCGCCGAACGGGACGCCGTCGCCGACGCCCGTGACGCGGTGGCCGCGAAGCGGGAGAACGACCTCGACCGGGCCGAGCTGCTGGACCCGACGAGCGACTACGGGGCGCACTGGACCGAGCGGCGCCAGGCTGCCCTGGACCGCGCGCGGGCCGAGCAGGACCGAGCCGCCGCCCGTGAGGACCGCCGGAGGTTGATGCAGGGCGACTCCGGCAACGCGACCGACGGCGATCCCGACAGCGACGACGACGACCCCGAGCCGACCTGATCACCGGCTCGGCCGGGGTCCTCCCACCATTCCGCCTGTCCCCTGATTCGGGACCTTCGCCTCGTGTGCGTCGGGCCGTGAGGCCCGAGGCTCGGGTCAGGGACGGAGGCGCGACCATGGGCGACAGCAACGCAGGCGCTGCCGGTGGTGGCGCGATCTACGGGCTCGGGGTCTTCGGGGCGCTGGTCTGGTTCTGGCAGCAGGCCGATGGCTTCCTCGATCACCTGTGGGCCATCGTCGAGGGACTGTTCTGGCCGGCCTTCATGGTCTACCAGGCGTTCCAGGCGTTGGCGCGCTGAGGAGATCTGACCCCGTGCACGAGGTGAGGATCGACGCCCTGGACCTGCGTCGACTGGAGCGCATCCTCACGCCCGAGCGGGCGGAGGCCCTGCGGGTCCGGGCCGAGGCGGCCGCCAACGGGCTGCGGGGGCGCGTCGTCTGGAACGTGAGCTCCACGGCGCGGGGCGGCGGCGTCGCCGAGCTGCTCCAGGTGCTCGTCGCCTACGGACGCGGCGCGGGGGTCGACACCCGGTGGCTGGTGCTCGATGCGGACCCGGAGTTCTTCGCCGTCACCAAGCGCCTGCACAACTTCCTGCACGGCTCCCCCGGCGACGGCCGGCAGCTCGACGATGCTGCCCGTGCCCACTACGAGGCGGTGCTGGCCGCCAACCTCCCCGACCTGCGCCGGCGGGTCCGGCCCGGCGACATCGTGATCCTGCACGACCCACAGACCGCGGGACTCGTGGACGAGCTGGTCCTGCGGGGGGCCGTCGTCGCCTGGCGCTGTCACGTCGGTCGCGACGACCCCCGCGAGAGGGCCGACGTCGGCTGGGCCTTCCTGCGCCCGTACGTCGAGCAGGCCGCCGCCTTCGTCTTCTCCCGACGGGCCTACGCCCCCGACTGGGTGCCCGACGACCGGTTGTGGGTGATCCCTCCGTCCCTCGACCCGTTCAGCGCCAAGAACGCGGAGATCGGCGTCGAGGACGTGCGGACCACGCTGGACCTGGCCGGCTTGGTCAGCGCCTCGTCCGGTGGTGGCCGGACGGAGTTCAGCCGGCGCAGCGACGGTGCCGGACGGGTGCGCGACCGGGTGAGCCTGATGATGGACGACCTGCCGGTCCCGGAGACGGCGAGGATCGTCCTGCAGGTGAGCAGGTGGGACCGACTCAAGGACATGGAGGGCGTGCTCCGCGGCTTCGCCGACAACGCGACGCGACTGCCGCAGGACGCGCACCTCGTGCTGGCCGGTCCCGACGTGTCGGGAGTGACGGACGACCCCGAGGGTGGTGCGGTCCTCGACTCCTGTCGGCAGGCGCGTGCCGCGCTGCCGGCCGCGGTGCGGGCCCGTGTCCACCTGGCAGCGCTGCCGATGGACGACGTCGACGAGAACGCCCACCTCGTCAACGCACTCCAGCGCCACGCCTCCGTGGTGGTGCAGAAGAGCCTGGTCGAGGGGTTCGGTCTCACCGTGACCGAGCCCATGTGGAAGTCCCGCCCGGTGGTGGCGTCGGCCGTCGGCGGCATCAGCGACCAGGTCGAGGACGGGGTCAGCGGAGTCCTCCTCGCCGATCCCCACGACCTCGACGCCATGGCCGGTGCGATCGACGCGCTGCTGCGTGACCACGACACCGCGGGCCGACTGGGGCGGGGCGCCCATCTCCGGGTGGTGGACCGGTTCCTGGGCGACCGGCACCTCATCCAGTACGCCGACCTGTTCGCCTCGATGCTGGAGCACGCCCCACGGTGAGCGCCTCCACGGGCGACCGGGTCAGGCGCCCGACGTACGACGACTGAGCAGCTCGGTCAGGACCGTCGGCTCGTCGCTGATGATCCCGGTCGCTCCCATCGCCAGCACGGCGTCCAGGGTGGGGAGGTCGTTGACCGCCCACGTCATGACCAGGCGGACGTGGTCGTGCAGCTCGGCGACCACGACAGGGTCCAGGAGCGACCGGTGGACCGACACGCCGTGCACGGGAGGACCCTCCGCCAGGCGCCGCCGCAGGCGGGCCAGCTCGCCGCGGGTGCGGGCCGAGAGGACCGGTTGCACGAACGGCAGCTGGGCCACCGTCTCCACCGAGTGCCACCAGCGACCGCACACGAGAACGGGACCGTGGTGCCCCCGATGGTGCAGGAAGCGTGCCACCGACGCCGCAGCCGCGGCCCGGCGACCCTTGATATCGAGCATGAAGGTGGTGCCGTGCTCGTCGGCCTCGAGCAGCTCGTCGAGGCCCAGCCGGGGCGCCGAGGCCGACGCCAGCTCCCATCGGTCCCAGAGCAGTGGCAGTGGACCCGCCGTCTTCAGGTGGCGCACCTCGAGGCGCCCCCGGTACTCGTGGACGTCGCACTCGATGACGTCCACCCCAAGCCGGTTGGCGGAGTGGAGCCCGGCCAGCGAGTTGCCGGCCCGGTGGGCGATGGCCAGGACCGGCACTCAGACCACGCTCCCCCGGCTCTTGCGTCTCTCGAGCCACAGGGCGACCGCCTGCCCGACCAGGGCCAGGGCCACCCCGGCGATCACGTCGACGACGTAGTGGTTGGCCGTCGCGACCACCGCGAACGCCATCAGGACGGGCATGGCCAGCCCGACCACCTTCAGGGCCACGGAGCCCGCAGCCGCGAAGATCGCCATGCCCACCAGCAGGTCCCAGCCGGAGTGCAGGCTGGGCATGGCGGCGTACTGGTTGACGAAGGCCGGTGGCTGCAGGACCCGGTAGGCCCGGGACTGGTCGCTCACCGTGTCGACCAGCCCGAGACCGGCCAGGCGCGGCGGGGCGACGGGGTAGCTCACGAACACCACCATGCCCAGGGCGCCGGACACGAGCATCGCGTTGCGCAGCCGTACGAACACGACGCGGTGGCGCCATACGAGCCACATCATGGTGGCGATGATGACCGGCCAGTGGCCCCAGATGTAGATCCAGTTGGCCACCGTCTGGACCGTGGCGGAGGGCGCGACGAGCTCTTGGAGGTCCTCCTCCACGTCGATGCCGAGCCACGACTCGAGCCGGACGAGGTGGAGGGCATGGGTCTGAGCCGTTGCGAACGAACCCTGTGTGAGCCCCCGGACGCGGAAGTAGACGAAGACCGCGAGGGCCACCAGACAGGTCTGCCACAGGACGAACGGGAGGCGGGCCGCCACCGACTCACGTCCGGGCAGGCGCTCCGGGGCATGCAGCATGGCCTTCCCGCTCCCGTGTGGACACTTGACGGTCTGCGTCCATGGTCACCCGGGTCCCGACCTCGCGCGGGGGTCGATGGTCCCGATCAGACCGGGCAATTGGTCGGTGCCTCCGGTTCAGGCCGGCAAGGGGGATGCGGATGCGGCCGCACGCAGCGCGCGACGGGTGAGCAGAAGGCTGATCCCACCGAGCGCCAGTGCGGGCAGCCAGGCGACGGCGGCCTTGAGCGTCACCGCGGCGGTCGCCGCCAGCCACGGGACGCCGAGGGCCACCAGGGCCACCACGAGCGCGGCGTCGCGCGGACTGGCGCCGTTGGGTCCGGGGACCGCTCCGGCGAGCTGGCTGGCCCCGAAGGCACCCAGGACGGCGAGTGGGGAGACCGTGTGACCCGTGGCCGCCACCGTCCCCAGGAGGAGAGCGGCGATCGACAGCTGGTAGCCCGTCGAGAGCAGCAGTGCGTGCGCCAGCTGGCGTGGTCGAGGCAGCGGCTTGCTGGGCAGCCAGTCGGGGCGCACCCGCCGCACGACCAGGGCACCGACCACCACTGCCGCGCCCACGCCCACGGCGACGAGCAACATGCGCGTCGGCAGCGCGGCACCGGCGAACGCCACGAAGACGGCCAGGCCCACGGCGCCCACGAAACGGTCCGTCCCGACGCTCACCAGGGCATCACCGCGCGGCAGGCCGCTGCGGGTGAGCCGGTGCAGGCGCCAGACGTCCGCGCCGACGTGGCCGGGGGTCAGCAGGCCCAGCAGCTCGGACTCGGCGTACGCCCGCAGGTGCCAGCGCCGGCTCAGGCCCGCATCGGTCAGGGCGCGCCAGCGCAGCGGGCACAGGACGTACTTCCCGATCACCCAGGGCAGCAGGCCGAGCAGCACCGGCCACACGGCCACGTGCGGGAGACGGGGCAAGGTGACGGCGGGGACGGCGACGCTGATGGCGACCCCGATCGCCAGGACGACGCGTGAGTGCAGCAGGGCACGCAGGCTCAACAGGGGGGTTTCCTTAGTCACGGAGGACGAGAGGTGTCTCCATGGTAAAGAATCAGCGGTGAACCGGCGATTCCGCGAGGATTCCGACTCAGCTGCAGTGCCGGTCCGACTCGGCGCCGTGCTCGTTGCGGACCGTGATGCAGTACGCCGTGTCGCCGTCGTGGCCGCGCACGACGATCGAGACACCGTCCGAGGCGACGAACTCGGTGGCGCCGATCGTCGCCGACTCCCCGGAGGACAGCTGCACCGGCACGACCTTGCCGGTGTCGAGCAGGCTCCTGTCCTGCATGATCGTCATCCGCGACAGGTCGGAGTACATCGGCCGGTTGCGATCGATCGAGCGGTCGAGGAGCAGCGCCAACGGCACTGCCGCCAGCAGGAGCACCAGGACCGCCACGGTGACCAGGACCGCTGCGTTGTTGACCTTGAAGATCCCGTCCCGCTTCACGCGCACATCCTAGGCACACGGTCTGGTCCGCCCGGCGCCTGAGTACGATCCGACCCATGCTGAAGCGACTGCTGCCCGCGACCGCCGCCCTCCTGGCGCTCTCCACGCTCGCTGCCTGTGGCAACGAGGCCGACAACGACGAGGCCGTCGACCCGGCGACGGGTGCCTCGAGCCAGACCGAGAGCTCCACGGAGAGCCCGAGCGAGGAGCCTGCCGGGGACGCGACCGCGTGCGAGTACCCGGCAGACGGGTCCGAGCCGGCGAAGGCCGTGGAGCCCCCGCCCGCCGAGGCGACCGCCACGGGCACCGTGAACGGCACCATCTCCACCAACATGGGTGACATCGCCATCGAGCTCGACGCCGACCGGACGCCGTGCACCGTCAACAACTTCCTCTCGCTGGCCGAGCAGGGCTACTTCGACGACACCCAGTGCCACCGCCTCACCACCCAGGGCATCTACGTGCTCCAGTGCGGCGACCCGACCGCGTCCGGGATGGGTGGTCCCGGCTACACCATCGCCGACGAGGTCGACGGCTCGGAGAAGTACGGACCGGGTGTGCTGGCCATGGCCAAGACCTCCGCGCCCGACTCCGGCGGCTCGCAGTTCTTCCTCGTGTACGCCGACTCCGGGGTGCTCGACCCCGTCTACACCGAGTTCGGCACGTTCGACGAGGACGGCGTCGCCCTCCTCGAGAAGATCGCCGCCAAGGGCACGGCCGAGGGTGGGCCTGACGGGTCTCCCAAGGACGAGGTCACGATCACTGGCGTCACGCTCGACTGACCTCCGGGCGGCTCTGCCGCTCACCCGTCCAGGCACAGGCAGAACGGGTGCCCGGCCGGGTCGAGCAGCACCCGCACCTGCGGGTTGGGCTGCGCGTCGACCAGTGTGGCGCCGAGCGCGACCGCCTCGCGGGCGGCCTCGTCGAGGTCGCCCACCTGCACGTCGAGGTGCATCATCGGCCGCTGTCGACCCTCCGCCGGCGGCCACACCGGACGCTCGTAGCCCTCGGCCTGCTGGAACACGACGAAGGGACCGGCCTCGGCCGTCGCCACGACGGTGGTGCCCGGCTCGCTGTGGACGACAGGCCAGTCGAGCAGCGCGGCGTAGAACGCGGCGAGAGCGCCCGGGTCCGGTGCCTCGATCGCCATCCCCCACCACATGCCGCTGCCTCGAGACCTCATGGGTCGAGCATGGCACCGATCGCGGACACCCGAGCCCCGATCCGGACGCGATGTGGTGGTTGAGGTTTCAGCCCCGCCGCTCCATCAGGGCAGCGAGTCGTGCGAGGTCCTTGGTCGTGGCCCGGCGCATCGCTCGCTCCACCACCGGCGCGGCAAGCCGGGTGAGACCGGTCGGCTCGCCGGCGTTGTTCAGCGTCATCCGGGTCCCTGCGGGCACCGGCTCCCAGGTGTACGTGGTGCGCATCGGGAACGGGCCCTGTGCCGTGGCCATGACCAGCCGCTCCCCCGCCACCAGCTCGACCACCTCGTAGGTGTACGCCATGCGTCGCCCGAGGAAGTGTGCGACGAAGTCCATCCGGGAGCCGACGCCGATCGGTGGTGGCGTCCGCCACTCGACGGAGCGGATGTTGGCGTACCACTCGGGCGCGTGGGTGGGGTCGGCCGCGTACGCCGCCACCTCGTCGACCGGACGCCCGATCACTGTCTCCACGGTGACGTCCACGACCATGGAGCCAGCGTAGCGACGGAGGTCAGGCCTGCTCGTAGGCGATGTCGGCGCCCAGCTGGACGGTCCGGCTCACGGTGCACAGGCGGTCCCGGGACTGCTCGATGGCTCGCGGCAGGAACGCCCGGGCCGCGTCCCCCTCGGGCCCCTCGGGGAACTGCACGTCGAAGGTCAGGCGCAGCCCGGTCAGGTGGTTGCCCTGTTCGTCACGCACCTTCTCGCCCTGGGAGGTGAGCTCGAAGGTGGTGCTCTGCGAGCGCTTGCGCGTGATGAGGTCGACGTCGATGGCGCTGCAGCCGGCGATGGCCGCCAGGAGGAGCTCGACGGGGGTGAAGTCGGGATCCTCCCCGCCAGACCCCATGAACGTCTCGCCGCCGCGGGCGTTGGTGGCCTTGAAACGGCCCTCACCGATCTTGCTCAGACCGATGCTGCGCACGGTGTCGGGCCCGGTGGACGGGGTGCTCGGCTGATTCTCGGATGCGTCGCTCATGACCCCAGCCTAGGGACCGGTCGGCCCCCGCGGGCCGGACGGGATCAGCGTGCGGCGCGACGCGCGGCGCGACGGGCGCGGCGCTGCTCCTGGCGGGCCAGCTGGACGTTCCGACGCAGTGCCGGGTCCTCCTGCGAGTGGATGCGCCCGTCGACGATTCCGTTGGCGAGGTGGAGCTGGGTGCTCATGGCGGTGCTGTCCTTCCGGCCCATCCCGGGCCTGGCTTCGTGTGCCCTCGACGGGCGTGATGTGTAATGAACATGTCCGCTTGCGCGGCTCTTACATCTTACGTCCGTGCTCGCCTCGATCCCGACCGTCGCAGGGGTGATCTCCCCCACCCCCCGACCGGGCCGGTGGCTAGGGTGGCCGGGTGAGTGGATCTCCCTACCTGAGCCTGCAGCGCACCGAAGCAATCGACCGACGAGAGCTGCTCGACGTCACGTCGTACGACGTCTCGCTGGACCTGGCGACGGACGAGTCGACGTTCGCGTCGCACACCACGATCCGGTTCCGTAGCCGTGGTGGGGCGACCTTCGCGGACCTCAAGCCGGCGTCCCTGCGGACGATCATGCTCAACGGGGACCGGATCGACCCGGACCTGCTCCACCAGGGCCGGGTGCCCCTCGAGACCGTCGCCGGCGACAACGAGCTCGTCGTCGACGCGGTCATGCGGTTCCGCAACGACGGCGAAGGGCTGCACCGCAGCGTCGACCCCGCCGACGGGCGCCACTACGTCTACGGCATGTCGTTCATGGACGCCGCCCCGAGCGTGTTCGCGTGCTTCGACCAGCCCGACCTCAAGGCGCCGTACCGGCTGACCGTGCGCGCCCCGGAGGACTGGGTCGTGGTCGCCAACGCACCGGGCGAGCAGGTCGAGCCGGGGTCGTGGGTCTTCGCCGAGACGCCCCCGCTGTCGACGTACTTCGTCACCGTCGTCGCCGGGCCCTACCACCTCATCACCGACCGGCACGACGGCATCCCGCTGGGGCTGTCGGCCCGCGCCAGCCTGGCGCGCGAGCTGGAGGCGGACGCCGACGAGCTGTTCACCCTGACCCGCCAGGGCTTCGACGAGATGCACCGGCTCTTCGGGATCCGCTACCCGTTCGGCAGCTACCACCAAGCCTTCGTGCCCGAGTTCAACGCCGGGGCGATGGAGAACCCGGGCTGCGTGACGTTCCGCGACCCGCTGATCTTCACCAGCAAGGTCACCCGTGGTGCCCGGATCGTCCGTGCGACGACCGTGACCCACGAGATGGCCCACCAGTGGTTCGGCAACCTCACCACGCCGGTGTGGTGGGACGACCTGTGGCTCAACGAGTCCTTCGCCGAGTACATCGGCACCAGGGTCGCCGCCGACGTCACGCAGTACGACGACGCATGGGTGCACAGCTCCTACATGCGCCGCCAGTGGGGCCTGCTCGCGGACGCAGGCCCGGCGACCCACCCGGTGGCGGGCAACGGCGCGATGGACGCGACCGCGGCTCTGCAGGACTTCGACGGCATCTCCTACGTCAAGGGCTCGACGCTGCTCAAGCAGCTCAACGGGCGCATCGGGGACGATGTGTTCTTCCGCGGCGTCGTCGACCACTTCGAGACCCACCGCTTCGGCAACGCGACCATGCACGACCTGTTCGCCAGCTGGGAACGGGCGGGCGCCGGTGACCTGTCCGACGTCACCGACGGCTGGCTGCGCACGCGCGGCGTGGACACCGTGGCGCACGACCGCGAGGCGGGGGTGCTGCGGCGCACTCCCCCGGCCGTCGAGCCCGTCGAGCGCACGCACGCCCTCACCGTCGCCGTCACGCCGGCCAGCGGTGACAGCCGCCGCGTGCCGTTGACCCTGTCGTCGGAGACCACGCCCCTGGACGTCGGTTCGGACGAGGCCGTCGTCATCGACGTGGACGAGAGCTCCTGGCTGCTGGCCCGGCCCGACGCCACCACGATCTCGTTGCTCCCCTCGGTGATGCGCTCCAGCCGGGACCCGATGGAGCGCTCCGCCGTCTGGAACAACCTGCGAAGTGCCTTCGAGCTGGGCGGCGCCACGCCCGAGGACGTGCTCGCCGTCGCCGTCGTCACCATCCCCGACGAGCCCAGCGACGAGCCGCTGTCGTTCAACGGCTGGGCCTCCGCGCCCAGCAAGATGCTGCTGATGGAATGGCTGCTGTCCAAGGTCGCACCGCTGGCGAGCGATCCTCGTGCGGCCCTCGAGGCGCTGCACCAGGCCTGCCTGGCTCGCGCCTCGACCGCCGAGCCGCAGAGCACCGTGCAGCTCGCGGCCTTCCAGGGAGCGGTCGCCTCGTGCCGCAGCCCCGAGGAGCTCTCCCGGTGGCTGGAGGGAAAGGTCCCCGACGGCATCGACGTGGACCTCAGCCTGAGGTGGCGGCTGCTCGTGCAGCTGGCCGCCCTGGGCGGCACCGACCGCACGACGCTCGACCGCTTCCTGGCCGACGAGCCCACCGCGACGTCGCGCGTCGACCACGCGCGGGCGGTCGCGTCCCTGCCGGACGACGCTGCGAAGGCCTGGGCCTGGGGGCGCTTCACCGGCGCGGAGGACGTGCCCAACTACGAGCTGCAGGCGACCGGTCAGGGCATGTGGCTGCCGGACCAGGAGCACCTGACGACGCCGTACGTCGAGCGCTTCTTCACCGACCTTCCCGAGACCCCCTCCCACCGCACGGGCTGGGTGCTCGCGGACGCCGCGTGCTGGTTCTTCCCGATCACCTCGCGCGACCCCGCGACCGTGGACCAGGCCGACCGGCTCGCCGGCGACGAGTCCCTCGACCTGTCGCTGCGTCGCCAGCTGCGGGTGATGGCCGACGAGCTCCAGCGGCGCCAGGGCGCCCGCTCGGTGTCGGCGTGACGACCAGCGCTCGCCCGCGCCGCCCGGGTCCGTCGGTGCGGACCCGGGTGACCGAGCACCTCGACGACGGCACCCGGCACCACGAGGACCGGCTGGCCACCGAAGAGCCACTGGAGATCCGGCTGGCCGTGCCCGGGGCGCCCGCGCGCCGCGTGTGGGTGACGATGCGCACGCCGGGTCACGACTTCGAGCTGGCGGCGGGCTTCGCGGTGAGCGAGTCACTCTTCCCTCCCGGGTCGATCCGTCAGGTGGCCTACTGCACCGACGTCGACCTCGGTCCGGAGCAGGAGTTCAACGTCGTGACCATCACCGTGGCACCCGGCACCGACATCGGCACCGCACACCGGCACGAGGCCCGCAGTGCGGGGTCGTCGGCGTGCGGCGTGTGCGGCAAGGACAGCGTCGCCGAGGTGCTCGACGTCGTACACGGCGACCGCTGGACCGGTGAGGTCCCCGCGCCCGAGGTCGCCCGGGTCCTGCCCGACCGCCTGCGCACGGGCCAACAGCTCTTCGACCGGACCGGGGGCGTGCACGCCGCCGCGCTGGCCTCGGCCGACGGGGTGCTCGAGGTCGTCCGCGAGGACGTGGGCCGGCACAACGCGGTCGACAAGGTGATCGGCACCCGGGTGCTGGGTGGCCGTCCGGCGGCCGCGGCCTGCCTGGTGGTCAGCGGCCGCGCCGGCTTCGAGCTCGTCCAGAAGGCCGTCACCGCCGGGATCGGCAGCCTGGTCGCCGTGGGCGCACCCACGTCCCTGTCGGTCGACCTCGCCCGTGAGGCGGGCCTCGTGCTGTACGGCTTCACGTCGTCCCGCCGGTGCGTCCAGTACGCCTGACGTCCTCCCCCGCGGCGTGGGCTCCCGCCCACTGTCGGTGGTCGAAATTAGGTTCGTCCCATGCGCATCCTGCACACCTCCGACTGGCACCTGGGGAGGTCCTTCCACCGGGAGGACCTGCTCGGGCACCAGGGTGCGTTCGTCGACCACCTCCTCGAGGTGGTGACGGCTGAGGAGGTCGACGTCGTCCTGGTCTCGGGTGACGTCTACGACCGGGCCCTCCCCCACGTCGACGCCGTCCACCTGGCCGACGAGGCCTTCGCCCGGCTCGCCGCCTCGCCGGCGCGTCTCGTCGTCACCAGCGGCAACCACGACTCGGCCCAGCGCCTCGGTTTCGGGTCGCGCCTCATCGATGCCGCCGGCGTCTTCATCCGGACGTCGATGGTCACGGTCGGCGCTCCCGTCCTGCTCGACGACGACCACGGGCCGGTGGCGATCCACGCCCTGCCCTACCTCGACCCCCGTGCCCTGGTCGAGCCGTGGCAGCTTCCTGCCAGGTCCCACCAGGCGGCGCTCGACGCGGCCATGGCCCGGGTCCGCGACGACCTCGCCGGCCGAAGCGGGCGCACCCGCTCGGTGGTCATGGCGCACGCGTTCGTCGCCGGGGCCGAACCCTCCGACTCCGAGCGCGACATCAGCGTCGGCGGGGTGTCCCGCGTGGCCACCTCGGCCTTCGACGGCATCGACTACGTGGCCCTCGGGCACCTCCACGGTCGCCACATCCTCACCGAGTCGGTGCGCTACAGCGGATCCCCGCTCGCCTACTCCTTCTCCGAGGCCGACCACCGCAAGGGCTCCTGGCTCGTCGACCTCGACGCCGACGGCCTTTCCCGCGCCGAGTTCGTCGAGGCCCCGGTCCCGCGTCGGCTGGCCCGCCTGACCGGCGACCTCGAGACCCTGCTGGTCGACCCCCGACTCGCGGCGCACGAGGACGCGTGGGTCCAGGCCACCCTCACCGACCGGGTGCGTCCGCTGCACGCGATGGACCGGCTGCGCGACCGGTTCCCGCACGCACTCGTCCTCACCTTCGCGCCCGTGGGCGCCCCCACCGGCACGACGCCCGCCGCCCGTGCCGCCGGTCGCGGCGATCACGACGTGGCCCTCGACTTCGTCGCCGATCTGCGCGGCGCCCCGGCCACCGTCCCCGAGGCCGCGTTGCTGCGCGAGGCGGTCGACGCCTGCTGTGAGGACACCGACTTCGACGTCCTGGTCGGTGAGGCCTGATGCGCCTGCACACCCTCGAGGCCACCGCCTTCGGCCCGTTCGCCGAGACCGTGTCGATCGACTTCGACGCCCTGTCCGCTGCCGGGCTCTTCCTGCTCAGTGGTGCCACCGGGGCGGGCAAGTCGAGCATCCTCGACGCAGTCTGCTTCGCGCTCTACGGCGACGTCCCCGGCGATCGCTCGGTGGCCAAGCGGCTGCGCTGCGACCAGGCCGCTCCGGGCGTGGCCCCCACCGTGACGCTCGAGGTGACGCTGTCAGGACGACGGTGGCGCGTCGAGCGCTCTCCTGCGTGGCAGCGTCCCAAGAAGCGCGGCACCGGCATCACCACCGAGCAGGCCTCGGTGCATCTCACCGAGCGCGTCGAGGGAGCCTGGGTCACCCGCTCCACGCGGCTCGACGAGGCGGGCCACCTCATGACGCGGCTCGTCGGGATGAACCTGCCCCAGTTCTGCCAGGTCGCGATGCTCCCCCAAGGCCGTTTCCAGGCGTTCCTGCGGGCGCGCTCCGAGGAGCGTCACGCGCTGCTCCAGCAGGTCTTCCGCACGGGGCGCTTCGACCAGGTCGAGCGCTGGCTCCGCGACCACCGCGTCTCGGTGCGCCGCGCGTCCGAGCAGCACGCCGTCGCCGTCTCCGCGCTCGTGAGCAGGCTCAGCGAGACCGCCGGCCGGCCGACGCCCGACGAGGACGCGACTCCCGACGACCTCCGTGCCTGGCTCGATGCCCTGCGCGGCAGCGCCCGAGCTCGCACCTACTCAGCCGCCGTGGCCGCTGCGGTCGCCGACGACTCCGCCCGCCGGGCCGAGGTCGAGCTGGTGGACGCCGAGCGGATCGGCGTCCTCCAGGCCACCCACGCCTCGGCCGCGCGCGTCGTCGCCGACCATGACGCCGGGGCGCACCGACGGTCGAGGTTGCGCGTCGAGCGGGCACAACGCGCCGCCGCGCTCACCGGGTTGGACGACGCCCTCGTGGAGGCCGAGGGTGTGCGGGACCTCTCGCGCCGCGAGGCGGCCCGCACCCTGGCCCGCTGGACGACGCTGGCGGATCCCCACGAGACCGATCCCGTGCTCGACGACCTCGCCCGGGCCCTCACCGGGTCGGCGGCCGCACTCCAGGCC
>NZ_JBFUKA010000076.1:0-21051 GCF_056401085.1 Nocardioides sp. P4_G4 | reverse complement strand
CTGCCGGCCCTGCTCGACCGCGCCCGCTCCCAGCAGGAGGCGCAGGTCGAGATCCTCGAGTCGCTGTCGGTGTTCCCCTCCACGCTGCCGACCAAGCGGGACTCGGCGTACGCCGCGTGGGTGTCGATCTCGGTCGGCTGCAACAACACCTGCACCTTCTGCATCGTCCCGGCGCTGCGCGGCAAGGAGAAGGACCGCCGGCCGGGCGAGATCCTGGCTGAGGTCGAGGCGCTGGTGGCGGAGGGCGTTACCGAGGTGACCCTGCTCGGGCAGAACGTCAACGCCTACGGGGTGGAGTTCGGCGACCGCCAGGCGTTCTCCAAGCTGCTGCGCGCGTGCGGCGAGGTCGAGGGCCTGGAGCGGGTCCGCTTCACCTCCCCGCACCCGGCCGAGTTCACCGACGACGTCATCGAGGCGATGGCCGAGACCCCCAACGTCATGCACCAGCTGCACATGCCGCTGCAGTCCGGGTCCGACCGGGTGCTGCGCGCGATGCGCCGCTCCTACCGCTCGTCGAAGTTCCTCGGCATCATCGAGCGGGTCCGCGCGGCCATGCCCGACGCCGCGATCACCACCGACATCATCGTGGGCTTCCCCGGCGAGACCGAGGAGGACTTCCTCGAGACCATGCGGGTGGTGCGCGAGTCGCGGTTCTCCGGGGCCTTCACGTTCCAGTACTCGCAGCGCCCCGGCACCCCGGCCGCCACCATGGCCGACCAGGTGCCGCCGGAGGTCGTCAAGGACCGCTACCTGCGCCTGTCCGAGCTGGTCACCGAGATCGCCTGGGCCGAGAACAAGGCACTGGTCGGCACGCGCGTCGAGCTGATGGTCGCCGAGGGCGAGGGTCGCAAGGACGCCGCCACCCACCGGCTCTCCGGTCGGGGCCGCGACAGCCGGCTCGTGCACTTCACCCCCGACGGCGCCCCCGGGATCCGCCCCGGCGACATGGTCACCGTCGAGATCACGTACGCCGCCCCGCACCACCTCGTCGCCGACGGTCCCGTCCTGGACGTACGCCGCACCCGCGCCGGGGACGCGTGGGAGGCCCGCACCAGCGGGCCTGCTGCCCCCGCGGGCGTCGGCCTCGGCATGCCGAGCCTCGGCGTCCCGGCCCCGCTCCCGCCGGCTCCGGCCTGCGGCTGAGTGTGGGTTCGGTGCCACCAGGTGACACCGATCCCACACCGAACGTTGTCCACAGGCCCTGATCTCGACGACTGACCCGCCCGTGGCCCGGGCACATGCAGGGGATGACCTCCGTGCACGGCTGGCCTCCCCACTGGGCCGCGGCCGACTTCCTCGGCGACCAGCAGGGCGTCGTGTCCCGCGCCCAGCTGCTCTGCGCCGGGGAGACGCCGGCCGACATCCGGCGGATGATCCGTCGTCGCGACCTCGCGGTCGTGCACCCCGGCATCTACGTGAGCCACACGGGGGACCCGACCTGGGTCCAGCGGACCTGGGCCGCGGTGCTGCACGCGTGGCCGGCGGCGCTGGCCGGGGAGGCGGCACTCCGTGCGTGCGAAGGGCCGGGCAAGCGTGCGGTGTGGACGATGGGACCACCCCGACTTCGGTACGACGACGCCGCGATCGCGGTGGCCTGTCGCGCGGCCACCGACCTGGACGCCCTCCGGGTGCTGGCGGACGTGGTCCAGGGCCGGCGCTCCACTGCCGCCCGCCTGGTCGCCGAGCTGGACTCGCGGCGACGGGTGCCCCGCCGAGCGTGGTTGACGGACGGGGTGACCGGGTCGCCTACCGAGACGTCGAGCACGCCGACGGGCTGGTGGTGGAGCTCGACGGCCGGTTGTTCCACGCCTCGGCACGACAGCGGGACGCGGACATGGAGCGCGACCTGGACGCTGCACTCGTCGGCAAGGAGACCGTCCGGCTGGGATGGGGCCAGATCTTCGGCCGGGAGTGTGTCACGGCCGGCAAGGTCGCCGCGCTGCACGTGAGCCGGGGCTGGGCGGGCCGTCCGCACCCGTGCGGGGACCAGTGTGGGATCGGTGCCACCAGGTGACACCGATCCCACACCCAGCAGAGAGTGCCCGGCACCGAGGTGTCGGAGGATCAGACCGGCGGCTCGGGTGACCCGTCCTCGGCCTCCTGGCCGGCCTCGGGGTCCTCCTGGGTGCCGGACTCCTGGTCGGCGGCCTCGCCCTCGGGGGCCTGCTGCTTGTCGTCGGGCTGGGCGATCTCGTCGGGGAGCACGTCGTCCACGGCCGGGTTGGCCTCGGGGTGCAGGTCGCGCCCGAGCCCGTCGTCGGCCGGGTCGTCGCCGATCGCGTCGGCGCCGCCGGGGTTCGGCTCGCCGTCCTCGATGACCGGATCAGGGATCGGGCCGAGGTCCTCGTTGTTCATCGTTGTCCCTCCTGGGGGTGGTCGAAACCGTGGGTGAGATAGCGCTCGCCACTGCCGAGCCGGCTCAACGCGTACGCCTCGTGGGGCACCGTCGGCGACGGCAGTGCGTCGAGGGGGCACCAGCGCAGCTCGGCGCACTTGTCGGGCTCCATGACCCGGGGCTCGCCCTCCCAGGAGCGTGCGGTGAAGAACCAGTCGACGCGCTCGTCGATGGCCTCCCCACCCCGGGTGCGGTGCATGGTGAACTCGAAGTCGAGGTCGATGCCGGTGAGGCCGAGCTCCTCGGCGGCCTCGCGCAGGGCGGCGTCGTACGCCGTCTCTCCGCGCTCGACGTGACCGGCCGCGGCGGCGGCCCAGTGGTCGTTCATGTACGGCGTGCCCTGCCGCAGCTGGAGCAGCACCTCGTCGCCTCCGTCGCCCTCGCGCAGGAGGTAGACGTAGGAGGCCGGCACGAGCACGAAGCGATCCGTCACGCCGCCAACCTAACGGTGCGCCCGGGCCCGCGCTCACCCCCTCAGGGGCGAGCAGGGACGAGGGGGCTCAGGGGCGGGTCGACGCGCCGGTGGCCGGGTTGGTCGGGTCGGTCGGCAGGCCGGGCGAGTCGGGGCTGGGCGTCGGCACCGGCGCCGGGGGCGGGGTCGGCACGGGGCCCGGCGAGGGCACCACGTCGGGGTCGGGAGCGGGCTCGGTGGTGGTGGCCCGGAAGTCGTCGTCCTTGCCGTCGAGCTGGTCCAGGCCCTGCTTGGCCTTGGCGATCCCCGTGTCGATCTTGTCGCTGTGCTTGCCACCGGTCTTGGCGTCGACGGCCTGGCCGGCCTTGTCGAGGCCGTCGGCGATCTTGTCGCCGTGCTTGTCGACGGCGTCGGTCAGTGTGGCCTTGGCCTTGTCCAGGAAACCCATCTGGTCCTCCGTGAGATCGGTCCGGCCCGGACGGGCCGGGACCCATTTGGAACACTACCGACCATGTCCGACCTGCCCCACCCCGTGACGGTCGCCGTCGTGGGCGCCACCGCCTCCGGCAAGACGGGGCTCGGCCTCGACCTCGCCGAGCGGCTGGGGGGCGAGGTCGTCAACACCGACGCCATGCAGGTCTACCGGGGGATGGACGTCGGCACCGCCAAGCTGCGGCCGGCCGAGCGCCGCGGGATCCCGCACCACCTGCTCGACCTGCTCGACGTCACCGAGGCGTCCACGGTGGCGCACTTCCAGGCCCTCGCCCGGCCGGTCATCGACGACATCCACGAGCGTGACGCGACCCCGGTCCTGGTCGGGGGGTCGGCGCTCTACACCCGCGCGGTCCTCGACCGCTTCGAGTTCCCCGGCACCGACGAGTCGCTGCGCCGCGAGCTCGAGGCCGAGCTCGAGCGGGTCGGGCCCGCCGCCCTGCACGCCCGCCTGGCCCGCCTCGACCCCGAGGCCGCGGAGAAGATGCTCGTCGACAACGGCCGCCGGGTGGTCCGCGCCCTGGAGGTCATCGCGCTCACCGGCCGCCCGTGGTCGGCCAGCCTGCCGCAGCTGGAGTACGCCGATCCGCTCACCCTCCAGGTCGGCGTCGACATCGACCGGCCCACCCTGGACGCCCGGATCGACCAGCGGGTCCGCGACATGTACGACGGTGGGCTGGTGGAGGAGGTGGAGCGCCTGCTCGACCTCGGGCTCGAGCGGGGACGCACGGCCAGCCGGGCGATCGGCTACGCCGAGGCGGCGGCGTACCTGCGTGGGGAGATGGGCCGGGAGGACGCGATCCTGCGCACCCAGGCCGCGACCCGGCGCTTCGCGCGGCGCCAGGACGGATGGTTCCGCAAGGACCCCCGCGTCGTCTGGGTGTCGTACGACGACCCGCACCGGCTCGACCTCGCGGTCGCGGCCATCGAGGCACTCCACCCCGGAGGGGATCGACAACCGGACGAGTGAGGCTGCAGGGTGGAGGCAACCGACCCCTCGGTGCTCAACTCTCGGAGGCCCCATGCGCATCGCACTTCCCGCCCTCGCCACGTCCGCGCTCGTCGCCGGACTGCTCGTCGCGGGGCCACCGGCTCCCGCCGAGGAGCCGTCGCCGTCGCCGGCGGCGCGCCCCACGGCCAAGATCCCGACCGCCGTCGGTTACGGCGGTGCGGTCACCACCGTCGACCCGGAGGCGAGCGCGGCGGCCCTGAAGGTCCTCAAGAAGGGCGGCAACGCGGCCGACGCCGCGGTGGCCGCGGCCGCCACCCTCGGGGTGACGGAGCCCTACAGCGCGGGCATCGGCGGGGGCGGCTACTTCGTCCACTACGACGCCAAGACCGGCCAGGTCCGCACCATCGACGGCCGCGAGACCGCGCCGGCGAAGATGCCCACCGACGCCTTCGTCGACAAGGCGACCGGCAAGCCGTACACCTTCACCCCCGACCTGGTCACCAGCGGCGTCAGCGTCGGCGTCCCCGGCACGCTGGCCACCTGGCAGCGGGCGCTCAAGCGCTTCGGCACCCTGTCCCTGGCCAAGGCCCTCAAGCCGGCCATCCACGTCGCGGAGCGCGGCTTCGTCGTCGACGACACGTTCCGCCAGCAGACGCTGGACAACGCGGAGCGCTTCAACGCCTACTGGGCCAGCCGGCAGCTCTTCCTGCCGGGAGGAGACGCCCCGAAGGTCGGGTCGGTGTTCAAGAACCCGCAGCTCGCCGCGACGTACACGATGCTCGGCGAGGAGGGGATCGACGCGTTCTACGAGGGCAAGCTCGCGAAGCTGATGTCGAAGATCGTCCGCCACCCCCGCACCACGCCGAGCACCGAGCTGCCGGTCCCGCGCGGCTACCTGTCGCGCAAGGACCTCGAGAGCTACAAGGTCCTCAACCAGAAGCCCAGCCGCACCCGCTACCGCGGCTACGACGTCTACGGGATGAACCCGTCCTCGTCCGGGGGCACCACCATCGGCGAGGCGCTCAACATCCTGGAGCGCTACGACCTCTCCGGGATGACCGCCACCGAGGCACTGCACCACTACCTGGAGGCGAGCGCGCTGGCCTTCGCCGACCGCGGCAAGTACGTCGGCGACCCGGCCTTCGTGGACGTCCCGATCGGCACGCTCCTCGACGACCGCTTCGCCGCCGAGCGGGCGTGCGCGATCAGCCCGACCGCCGCGATGGCCAAGCCGACCGCGGCCGGTGACGTCACGTCGTACGACGGCGTGTGCGCTGCTCCGGCGGCCCGCGGGACCGTCGACAAGGACACCGAGAACATCTCGACGACCAACCTCACGGTGGCCGACAAGTGGGGCAACATCGTGGAGTACACCCTCACCATCGAGCAGACCGGCGGCTCGGGGATGGCCGTGCCGCGACACGGCTTCCTGCTCAACAACGAGCTCACCGACTTCTCGACCGTCTACGACGCCGCCGACCCCAACCGGATCCAGCCCGGCAAGCGTCCGCGCTCCTCGATGAGCCCGACCATCGTGCTCAGGGACGGCAAGCCGTTCATGGCGCTCGGCTCACCCGGCGGCTCGACGATCATCACGACCGTGCTGCAGATGCTGGTCAACCGGATCGACCTGCGCATGGACGTCGAGGGTGCGATCGCGGCCCCGCGCGCCTCGCAGCGCAACACCGCGAGCGTGACCGCCGAGCCGGACTTCATCACCCTGTACGGCGCCGGGCTCACGGCCCTCGGCCACAAGCTCGCCCCGTCGGGTGACGCCTTCACCAGTGCCGCCGAGATCGGTGCGGCCACGGCGATCGAGTTCGGCCGCGGCGGTCTGCTGACCGCGGTCTCCGAGCCGGTGCGCCGCGGTGGGGGAGCCGCCCGGGTCGTCGAGACCCGGTAGTCGTCATGGCGACCATCTACTACACGGGCTGCTCGCTCGACGGCTACATCGCGACGTCGGACCACTCGCTGGACTGGCTGACCTCGCGCGACATCGACGAGCACGGGCCGATGCACTACTCGACCTTCCGCGAGCGCATCGGGTCGTGCGTCATGGGAGCCACCACGTGGCAGTGGATCCTCGACCACGACGACGACCCGTGGGGCGAGCTGCCCACCTGGGTGATGACGCACCGCACCTTCGCCCCGGTCAAGGCGGTCACGTTCGGTGCCGACCCGGTCGAGCAGGTGCACGCCGCCGCGCTCGAGGCCGCGGACGGCAAGGACGTCTGGCTGGTCGGCGGCGGGGACCTGGTGGGCCAGTTCCACGACGCCGGACTCCTGGACGAGGTGTGGATCCAGTACGCCCCGGTCACCCTCGGCGGCGGCGCCCCGGTGCTGCCGCGCCACGTGGAGCTGCGCCTCGAGGAGGTCGAGCGCAACCACGACTTCGCCTGCCTGCGGCACAGCGTCGTGCGGTGAGCGTCGTGCGGTGAGTGCCGGCGTCCCTGCGACACTGGGGGAGTGAGCTACCGCTTCCTCAAGGGCCACGGCACGGAGAACGACTTCGTCGTGCTGCCCGACCCCGACGGCACCGTGCACGGTGACCTGGACCCGGTGCGGGTCCGGGCACTGTGCGACCGCCGGGCCGGCATCGGCGGCGACGGCGTGCTGCGCGCTGTACGCGACGGCGACGGGTGGTTCATGGACTACCGCAACGCCGACGGCTCGGTCAGCGAGATGTGCGGCAACGGCGTGCGCGTCTTCGCCCGCTACCTGCACGACCACGAGCGCGAGCCCTACCCGATCGCGATCGCCACCCGCGACGGCGTCAAGGTGATCAGCGACGCCGGCGGCGGCCTCCTCACCGCCGACATGGGTGCCCCTCGCGTCTACGACGCCACCTCGGTCACCGTCGACGGCTCGGCGTACCCGGCGCGGCACGTCTCGATGGGCAATCCGCACGCGGTGGCCTTCGTCGACGACCTCGCCGAGGCGGGATCGCTGCTCGTCGAGCCCGGCCACGACCGGGAGGTCTACCCCGAGGGCGTCAACGTGGAGTTCGTCGTCCGCCGCGGCGAGCGGCACGTGGCGATGCGGGTCCACGAGCGGGGCTCCGGCGAGACCCGGTCCTGCGGCACCGGCGCCTGTGCGGTGATGGTCGCGACGGCGCTCGCCGACGACGCACCGCGCGGCACGTCGTACCGCGTGGACGTCCCCGGCGGCCGCCTCGACATCGTGTGGACCGGGGACGACCGGGTCCTCATGACCGGCCCGGCCGTGCTCGTCGCGGAGGGCGTCAGCGACCTGTGACGGCTGTTGCCCACGTGCGCACGTATGGCCCTTGACTCCCGGTGGAGCTCGCGCAGGTGCGTACGTATCGCGGTCGGTGTCGCGGCGAGCCCGCGCACGTGCGCGACCTCGGCGCCCTACCGGTCTTCAATCCTGCACATCTGCGCGACCTCCGCGCCCGCGCGGTCGTCAATCCGGCGCGGGTGCGCAGGCAAGCCGACCGGGGCCGACGAATATGCTCGCGCGCATGGACATCACCGGAGCTTCTGCCATCGTCACCGGAGGGGCGTCGGGCATCGGCGCCGCCGTCGCCCGCGCCCTCGCCGCCCGCGGCGCGATCGTCGTGGTCGCCGACCTGAACGCCGAGAAGGGCGAGGCCCTCGCCGACGAGATCAAGGGCGTCTTCGCGCGCGTCGACGTGACCGACACCGAGCAGATCGCGGCCGCCGTCGAGGCCGCCGCGGAGATCGCCCCGCTGCGGGCGTGCGTCAACTCCGCCGGCATCGGCTGGGCCCAGCGCACCATCGGCCGCGACGGCGACCTCGCCTCCGCGCACGACCTCGGCGCGTTCCGCAAGGTAGTGGAGATCAACCTCATCGGCACCTTCGACATGACCCGGCAGGCGGCCACCGTCATGTCCCGCAACGAGGCCGACGCCGACGGCCAGCGGGGCGCGATCGTCAACCTCGCCTCCGTCGCCGCCTTCGACGGTCAGATCGGCCAGGCGTCCTACTCCGCGTCCAAGGGCGGCGTGGTCGGCATGACCCTGCCGGTGGCCCGTGACCTCGCGGCGTCCGGGATCCGCCTCAACACGGTCGCCCCCGGCCTCGTCGACACCCCGATCTACGACGCCTTCCCCGAGCCGGAGGCCTTCAAGGCCAAGCTCGGCGAGTCGGTGCTCTTCCCCAAGCGTCTCGGCCACGCCGAGGAGCTGGCCAGCATGGTCGTGGAGTGCGTCACCAACTCCTACATGAACGGCGAGACCATCCGCGTCGACGGCGGCATCCGGATGCCCCCCAAGTGAGGCGACCGGTCGCCTCCGGCCGCCTACTGGTCTAGGCGGACGGGCCGACGTTCACCCGTTCGGGTGACAGCGGTGCCGTCGGGCCGCCAAGGTCGTCGTGTCGACATACGTCCGGGGGGATGTGCCATGAACACGACGAACACCGCGGGGTTGTCCCTCGGCGCACTGGTGCGCCGGTGGCTGGCGACCAGCGCGGACGTCGAGAGCCGGCGCCGTGAGAACGGCGAGGAGCCCGCCGCTGCGTGGTCGGTCCCCGACCTGAGCGCCGCTGTCCCTGCGGTCCGGCCGCCCTCCGACCTGCCCGTCGACCCGGCGCCCGACCGGGTTGACCTCGACGAGGTCCCCCGTCCGGTCGTCGAGCGACCGCCCCTGCCGCGCCGCCCACGGGCACGGACGCAACCCCGCCCGGTGCGCCGACTGGCCGTGCTCATCGACGCGCGGACGGTCCCGCCCGGGTCGTCGGCGGGCCTGTTCGAGGTGCTCACCGACCACGGCAGCGTCAACGTCTCCCGGGCGTACGGCGACTGGACGTCGTCCGCGGCCCAGGACTGGATGCCGCGCCTGCGCCACCACGGCATCCAGCCGTGCCACCAGTTCGGCGAGCACTCCTTCCCCGAGCCGGACCGGCGGTCGCTGGTCGCCATGACCATCGACGCGGTCGACCTGGCCTGCCAGGGCGCTATGGACGCGGTGGCCATCGTCGGCGACCTCGCCTCGGCGTACCCGCTCGTCCAGCGGCTCAACGCCTCCGGGATCGCGGTCCTGGCGTTCGGTCCGGCGGACACCCCGGACGACGTCCGCGGCCTGTGCGAGGAGTTCACCGACCTCGAGGTCCTCGCCACCGGTGGGGTGCCGGCCTCGGGCCGCCACCGGGCGTGAGGAGCTAATCGCCTCGCGGTATCTGGGGCGTCGGCATACTCTTGACGGCATATGACGAACGCACCTGACTTCAGCCTCTCCGCCGAGCTCGACGCCACCCGCGCCTGGGACGACGATGCCGAGGGCACCGACTGGGAGAGCGGCTACGCGGACGAGGAGATCGTCTCCGCCGACGGCCCCGACCCCGAGGAGACCGAGGACCTCACCACCGGTGAGCAGGACCTCGTGGCCCGCCACGCCCTGCGCCGCGTCGCGGGCCTGCGCACCGAGCTCGAGGACATCACCGAGGTCGAGTACCGCCAGCTGCGCCTCGAGCGGGTGGTCCTGGTCGGTGTCTGGATCGACGGCACCGTGACCGACGCCGAGAACTCGATGGCCGAGCTCGCGCTCCTCGCCGAGACGGCCGGCTCCGAGGTGCTCGACGCGATCTACCAGCGGCGCTCCACGCCCGACCCCGCGACGTACATCGGGCGGGGCAAGGTCGACGGGCTGCGCGAGATCGTGCAGGCCACGGGCGCCGACACCGTCATCCTCGACGGCGACCTGGCGCCCAGCCAGCTGCGCAACCTCGAGGACAAGCTCAAGGTCAAGGCGATCGACCGCACCGGCCTGATCCTCGACATCTTCGCCCAGCACGCGAAGTCCAAGGAGGGCCAGGCCCAGGTCGAGCTGGCGCAGCTGCAGTACATGAAGCAGCGTCTCCGCGGCTGGGGCGGCAACCTCTCCCGCCAGGCCGGTGGCCGGGTCGGCGCGGACGGCGGCGGCATCGGTGGGCGTGGTCCGGGTGAGACCAAGATCGAGACCGACCGGCGTCGCATCAACACCAAGATCGCCAAGCTCCGCCGCGAGCTGAAGGACCTCAAGGGCACCCGCGAGACCATGCGCCAGGAGCGGTCCCGCAACCACATCCCGAGCGTCTCGATCGCCGGCTACACCAACGCCGGCAAGTCCTCGCTGCTCAACCGGCTCACCGACGCCGGCGTGCTCGTCGAGGACTCGCTGTTCGCGACCCTCGACCCGACCACGCGGCGTACGACGACCCGCGACGGACGCATCTACACGATGTCCGACACGGTCGGCTTCGTGCGGCACCTGCCGCACCAGCTGGTCGAGGCCTTCCGCTCGACGCTGGAGGAGGTCGCCGAGTCGGACCTGATCCTGCACGTCGTCGACGGCTCGCACCCGGACCCGGAGGGCCAGCTCGCCGCCGTCCGCGAGGTCTTCGCCGAGATCCACGCCGACAAGGTCCCCGAGCTGGTCATCATCAACAAGGCCGACGCCGCCGACCCGCTCGTGCTGGCCCGCCTGCGGGCCCGCGAGCCCCACAGCGTCGTGGTGTCCGCGCGCACGGGGGAGGGCGTCGAGGACGTCCYGACCGCCGTCGAGGCCGACCTGCCGCGTCCGACCGTCGAGTTCTCCGTGCTGCTGCCCTACGAGCGCGGTGACCTCATCAACCGGCTGCACCAGGAGGGCGAGATCGCCTCGCTGGAGCACACCGGGGACGGGTCGCTCGTCTCCGGGCGGGCCAACGCGGACCTCGCCGGCGAGCTGGAGTCGTACGCCGTCTGATCCCTCAGGCCGTCACGTCGAGCGCGGCACAGCGCGCATCGATGTTGTCGGGCTGGAGGAACTCCTCGATCACGGTGACCGCGGCCCCGGTGATCGCGGCGCGTGACCCGACCTTCGACGCCACGAGGCTCAGCTGGCTGGTCGCCAGCGGCAGGCTCCGGGCGAAGACCACCTCGCGGATCCCGGCCATCAGGCTGGGCGCGCGCGCGGCGAGGCCGCCGCCGATCACGACGACCGACGGGTTGAGCAGGTTGACCACGGTGGCCAGCACCTCACCGATGTCGCGCCCGGCCCGGCGTACAGCCGCGGTGGCCCGGGGGTCGTTGCGCTCCAGCAGGTCGAGGACCTCGCGGGTGCCGATGTCGTCTCGCGGCCGATCGGGGAACAGCTGCGCCGCGATGGCCCGGCCGCTGGCGACGGCCTCGAGGCAGCCGGTGTTGCCGCACTCGCACGGCACGTCCGGGGCGCGCGGCGCGCGGACGTGACCGAGGTCACCGGCCGAGCCGACCGCGCCGCGGTGCAGGCGCCGGCCGCTGATCAGGCCGGCTCCGATGCCGGTGGCGACCTTGACGAAGACGAAGTGGTCCACGTCGGGGTACTCGGTCGCGTGCTCGCCCAGCGCCATCAGGTTGACGTCGTTGTCGACGTGGACGGGGGCGCCGAGCCGCTCCCGCACCCACGTCGCGACCGAGAAGCCGTCCCAGCCCGGCATGATCGGCGGCTTGATCGGCACGCCGGTCGTGTGCTCCACCGGGCCGGGGAGCCCGATCCCGATGCCGGCCAGCTGCGCCCGGTTGGCCCCGTGGTCGTCCATGAGCTGGCGCGCGGCGGAGACCAGCCAGTCCAGGGCCGGTTCGGGACCGTCGGCGATGTGCAGCTCGCGGGAGGCCTCGGCGATGACCTCACCGGCGAGGTCGGTGAGCGCGACCGTCGCGTGCGTGGCGCCGAAGTCGGCGGCCAGCACGACGAAGGACCCCGGGTGGAAGGACAGCCGTGTGGCGGGCCGCCCACCCGTGGACGCGCCGACGCCGGAGGTCTGCACGAAGCCCGCTGCGGCCAGCGAGTCGAGGCGTGCGCTCAGCGTCGAGCGGGAGAGCCCGGTGCGTGCGATGAGCTCGGTGCGGGTGAGTCCGCCGCTGCTCCGCAGGAGGCGCAGCAGGTCGCCGGCGCCCCTCGCCGTCGGCGTCGCCGTGGGGGTCGGGCCCGGGGTCGCTGATCCGGTGATCGCCTCCGCACGCATGCGTCGAGTCAACCACCTCGCTGGGCCGGCGACCGGCTACGACCCCGCCGAGCTGTTCCCCGACCCCGGCCCAGGGGTCTGGACAGCGCCGCGCCGCGCCCCAGGAGGTTTGGCAGGCCGATTCACGGGGCTCACCGGTCGTGGGAGAGGATGTCGCCTATGTCACGCGGTGCCCTCGTACGCTTCCTCCTCGTCCTCGGTCTCCTGGGCGGGTGCCTCGCGTTGACGCTGGGCGTCAAGCCCAACCTCGGCCTCGACCTGCGCGGTGGTGCGCAGTTCGTCTTCCAGGCCGAGGACACCGGATCGGTCCAGGCGACCGCGACCAACGTCGACAAGACCGTCGAGGTGCTGCGCGGGCGCGTGGACGCACTCGGTGTGGCCGAGTCGACCCTGGTGCGCCAGGGCGAGAACCGCGTCCTCGTCGAGCTCCCCGGCGTCAGCAGCGACGCCGAGGCCAAGCAGGCGGAGGAGCGGATCGGCCAGACCGCCCAGCTGTCGGCCCACCCGGTCCTCAAGAGCCTGCCGGCCGAGCCCACCAAGGAACAGCTGGCCAAGGCGAAGGAGCAGGGGCACGAGATCCTGCCGTCCGACCAGGGCGACTGGCTCGAGATCGGTCCCACGGTCCTCGCCGGCGCAGACATCACCGGTGCCGCCGCGGTGCAGCCGCAGAACAGCGTCAGCTACTCGGTGTCGCTCGACTTCAGCGGCAAGGGCGGCAACGCCTGGGCCGACGTCACCGGCAAGGCGGCCTGCAACCCGGTGGGCGATCCGAAGCGTCGGGTGGCCATCGTGCTCGACAACGAGATCATCACCTCGCCCCAGGTCAACGAGGGCGTGGGCTGTGACGTCGGGATCCAGGGCGGTGGCACCGAGATCACCGGCGACTTCTCCGTGACCGAGGCCCAGGACCTGGCCGCCCTGATCGAGGGTGGCGCGCTGCCCCTCGAGCTGAAGCTGATCTCCAACCGCCTCGTGGGCCCGACCCTGGGCGAGGAGGCCATCAGCGCGTCCCTCGAGGCGGGCATCATCGGCCTCATCCTCACCGGCCTGTTCATCATCCTGATCTACCGCGTCGTCGGCGCGATGGCGACGATCGCGCTCGCGTCGTACGCCCTGCTCGCCTACGCGATGCTGCTGGCCCTCGGGTCGACCCTGACCCTGCCGGGCCTGGCCGGTTTCGTGCTGGCCATCGGCCTGGCCATCGACGCCAACGTGCTCGTCTTCGAACGCGCGAGGGAGGAGTACGCCGCCTACCCCTCGGCCGGGCTCCGGCGCGCCCTCGCGGTGGGCTTCAACAAGGCGTGGAGCGCGATCCTCGACTCCAACGTGACCACCCTGCTCGCGGCCGGCCTGCTCTTCGCCCTCGGCTCCGGGCCCATCAAGGGGTTCGGTGTCACGCTCTCCATCGGTGTCATCGCCTCGATGATCTCGGCGCTGATCATCGCCCGCGTGCTGTCCGAGCTCGCGGTGTCGACCAAGGCCGTCTCCCGCCGTCCCGGCATCAGCGGCCTCGGCAACATCGGCCGGGTCCGCACGTGGCTGGACCGCAAGAACCCCGACATCATGAGCAAGCGCAAGATGTGGCTCGCCATCTCCGGGGTGGCCATGGTGCTGGCCGTGTCCGGCATCGTCACCCAGGGCCTCAACCTCGGTGTCGAGTTCACCGGCGGCCGCCAGCTCGACTACTCGGTGAGCAAGGACATCACGGTCGACCAGGCCCGGGCCGCGATCTCCGACGCCGGCTTCGCCGACGCCGTGGTCCAGGGCGCCGACACCGCCGACTTCACCGTCCGCACCGGCATCATCAGCAACGACGAGGAGCAGAAGATCGAGGACGCGCTCTCCTCCGTCGGCGGCGAGGTCACCAAGCAGGACGACCAGACGATCGGCGCGTCGCTGGGCACCGAGCTGCGCGACAAGGCGCTGATCGCCTTCGGGGTGGCGCTCGCGGTGCAGCTGCTCTACCTCGCCATCCGCTTCAAGTGGACCTTCGGCGTCGCCGCGGTGGGCGCGATGGCCCACGACGTGCTGCTCGTGGTCGGCCTGTTCGCCTGGCTGCACAAGCCGATCGACGGCATCTTCCTCGCCGCCGCATTGACGATCATCGGCCTCTCCGTCAACGACACGGTGGTCGTCTTCGACCGCATCCGCGAGCGCTGGTACGGCTCGCGGCCGGGGGACTCCTTCATCGAGATGGCCAACAAGGCCTCGGTCGAGACGATGCCGCGCACGGTCAACACCGGTCTGGGTGCCATGTTCATCCTCGCCGCCCTGGCGGTGCTCGGTGGCGACTCGCTGCGCGACTTCGCGATCGCCCTGCTGGTCGGCCTCATCGTCGGCACCTACTCCTCGGTCTTCGCCGCCACGCCGCTGCTGACCTACCTCCAGCAGAAGTGGCCGATGGGGCGGGTCAAGAAGGAGAAGGTCGTGCGCACGCCCGACGACTCCGGGGCTGTCATCTGACCGGACGGTCCGCTGGGACGGTTGTGGAGCGGAGTCGGCGCCCGTCGGTGCCGCCGCATAGGGTGCTCCGGTGCCCGTTTCCGACTCCCGCGTGAGAACCCTGCTCCACGAGGCCGTGACGGCGCTCGGGGGGCAGGAGCGTGCGGGCCAGGTCGAGATGGCCGAGGCGGTCGCGACCGCCTTCACCGAGGGCGAGCACCTGCTCGTCCAGGCCGGCACCGGCACCGGCAAGTCGCTCGCCTACCTGGTGCCGAGCCTGCTCCACGACCAGCGCGTGGTGATCGCCACGGCCACCCTGACGCTGCAGCACCAGCTCGTCGAGCGCGACATCCCGCGCCTCGTGGAGGCGGTGGCCGGTGGGAGTGCCGGCAGCAAGGTCGACACGTCGTACGCCGTGCTCAAGGGCCGCTCCAACTACGCCTGCCTGCACCGCATCCGCGAGGGCGTGCCGGACGACCAGGGGGCCCTCGTCGACGTGCCCGTCGGGTCGATGGCCGAGAAGATCCTCGAGCTGCGCGGCTGGGCGGAGGAGGAGGCCGAGGACGGCGGCACCGGGGAGCGCGACAACGCTCCGCGCCACACCGACCGCGAGTGGCGTCAGGTGAGCGTCAACCACCGCGAGTGCCTCGGCGCGGCCAAGTGCCCGTTCGGGCAGGAGTGCTTCGCCGAGCTCGCCCGGGAGAAGGCGCAGCGCTCCCACCTCATCGTCACCAACCACTCGCTGCTGGCCATCGACGCCATCGAGGGCGTGCCGATGATCCCGGAGTACGACGCCGTGGTCATCGACGAGGCCCACGAGCTCACCRCCCGGGTCACCCAGGCCGCCACCGACGAGCTGGCGGTCGGTGACGTCGAGCGCGCGGCACGGCGTTCCCAGCGGATCGTCGAGGACGACTCGGCCGACGCCCTGGCGGAGGCCGCGGACGCACTGTCGGACGCCTTCGAGGCGACCATGGCCGGCCGGATCGAGCGGATGCCCGAGCAGCTCGGTGCCGCTCTGGCGCTCGTGCGCGACGCGGCCCGGACCTGCCTCTCGTCCTACCCTCGCGAGACGCCCGGCGACGGCGAGGGCGACCCGGGCCGCACCCAGGCCAAGGGGATGGTGCAGGACGTCTTCGCCAACGCGGAGCGGATGGCCGCCGACCTCGAGTCCGACGTGCTGTGGCTCAGCGAGCCGCCGCCGCAGGCGTCCACCCGCATCCCGGCGCGGCTGCACGTCGCGCCGCTGCAGGTCTGGGGCCAGATGCGCGACAAGCTGCTGTCCGACAAGACGGTGGTCTTCACCAGCGCCACGCTGATGCTCGGCGGCGACTTCAACGCCGTGGCCAGCTCGATCGGGCTCAAGCCCACCGAGCGGGTCGAGGCCACCGGTCCCGCCCCGGCCGATACCCCCGACGGGGTGCTGCCCTGGCGGGGGATCGACGTCGGGTCRCCGTTCGACTACGGCCAGCAGGCCATCCTCTACGTCGCCCGCCACCTCCCGCCGCCCGGTCGCGACGGCCTGGTCAAGGYCCAGCTCGACGAGATCTGCGAGCTGGTCGACGCCGCCGACGGTCGCACGCTGGGGCTCTTCTCCTCACGGCGGGCCGCGGAGGCGGCGGCCGAGCACGTGCGGGAGAAGCTGCCGCACCTGACCACCCTGGCCCAGGGCGACGCGCAGCTCCCCGAGCTGGCCAAGCAGTTCGTCGAGGACCCGCACACCATCCTGTTCGGCACCCTGTCCCTGTGGCAGGGCCTCGACGTGCCGGGCGACACCTGCCAGCTCGTCCTCATCGACAGGATCCCCTTCCCTCGCCCCGACGACCCGCTGATGTCGGCACGGCAGCGGGCGGCCGACAAGGCGGGCGGCAACGGCTTCATGCAGGTCGCCGCGACGCACGCCGCGCTGCTGATGGCCCAGGGGGCGGGCCGGCTGATCCGGACCACCACTGACCGTGGGGTCGTCGCGGTGCTGGACCCACGCCTGGCCACCGCCCGCTACGGCGGGTTCCTCAAGGCCTCGCTGCCGCCCATGTGGACCACCACGGACCCCGCGCTCGTCCGCAAGGCGCTCGCGCGGCTCGCCGCCGGCTGAGGGCTGCGCGGCCGCTCGCCGTCACCGGGAGCGGTGGGTCAGCCACATTCCAGGCCACGTCCGGGTGGCTCGCGCACCGCCCTCGGGCGGGTCGACCACCGCCGACGGGCCGATCGTCTGCCAGGCGATCAGGACGATCGCCCACCCGGCCACGACGTCGAGGATCCAGTGGTTGCCGGTACCCACCACGACGACGGCGGTGAGGATCGCGTGCGTCCAGGCGAGCGCGGCGACCCAGCGGCGGCGTACGACGTGACTCACCGCGAGCGCCACCCACAGCGCCCACCCGGCGTGCATGCTCGGGAACGCGGCGAGCTGGTTGGTCAGCCAGCCCAGGCCCTGGGGAGCGGAGGCCTCGCCACCCCACCAGCCGGCCGCCGAGTGCACGGCCAGCAGGTCGGTCCACCCGGCGAGCATCCGTGGCGGCGCGGTGGGCATGGCGAGGTAGGCGACGAGGGCCGCGGCCGTGCTGCCCACCAGGGCGAGCCGGGCGGCTCCGTAGACGTCCCGGTGCCGCAGGAAGAGCCAGACCACGACGACGAGGGTGAGCACGTAGTRGGCGCCGGCGTAGTAGAAGGATGCGGCCACGCCCACCACGTCGTGCCTGACGAACCAGCCGTTGAGGCCGCCCTCGATGTCGAGGTGCAGGGTGCGCTCGACGTCGAAGATGCGCAAGGCGCGGGTGAGGGCCGGCGCCAGGGTGTCGTCGGCGAGCACCCTGCTCAGGGCGTAGCCGACGTAGACCAGGGCCAGGACGCCCAGCTCGCGCAGTCCGTCACGAGGAAGTGCCGCCTTGGCGGTCGTCGACCTGGTTGCGGTGGGCGCGGCGAGAGAAGTCACCCGTCAAGTGAACGTCGCCCGGCGCCATATTGCATCGGGAATTTCCCGGTCCTTCCCCCGACCTGGGTATCCGGGGGAGCCCGGAGGGGGTCACATGCGGCGCAGGACCGCCGTGACCTTGCCGAGGATGGTGGCGTGGGTGCCGTCGATCGGCTCGTAGGCGTCGTTGTGGGGGAGCAGCCACACGTGGCCGTCCTTGCGCTGGAACGTCTTGACCGTCGCCTCGCCGTCGATCATCGCGGCCACGATGTCGCCGTTGGCCGCGGTCTGCTCCTGGCGGATCACCACGTAGTCGCCACTGCAGATCGCCGCGTCGATCATCGAGTCACCGGAGACCTCGAGCAGGAACAGARTGCCTTCGCCGACCAGCGACCTGGGGAGCGGGAAGACCTCCTGGATCTGCTCCTCGGCCAGGATCGGTCCGCCGGCCGCGATGCGACCGACCATCGGGACGTACGTCGCCGGGGGAGCGGTGTTGCCGATGTCGGTCTCGTCGATGCTCGACTCGTCAGCGCTGGAGATCGAGCGACGGGCGGCCATGACCTCGGGGAGGAAGACCTCGATGGCACGCGGCCGGTTGGGGTCGCGCTTGAGGAAGCCCTTTTCCTCCAGCACCTTGAGCTGGTGGGCGACGCTCGAGGAGCTGGTGAGCCCGACCGCGGCGCCGATCTCGCGCATGCTGGGCGGGTAGCCCCGGGTCTCGATGGCCTCCTTGATCGTGGCCAGGACGCGCTGCTGACGCGGGGTGAGTCCGGTCGCGTCCGGCGGCCCGTCGGGCATCTCGACGACCTTGCCGCTGCGGTCCTTGCTGGCCATGTGCTTCCTCCTGCTGCGTGGGCTGCTGCTGGGCCCTCTCATTGCGTGGCTCAACCGTAGTCCTGTCGCGCACGTGACTTCAAACATTTGTTCGAACCGCGTGTCGGGTTGGCGGGTCGTCGTGCCGCTCGAACAAATGTTCGTCCAACCCCTTGCATCGTTCGAACACACGCTCTACTCTCGAACACGTGCTCGATCGAACGCCTGAGCGATTCACCCGATTGTCGGTGGCTCCCTCTAGACACAGCCCCAGACAGAACCGATCGACACCACCTACCGGCTGACTCTTCCCCTGGAGGCCACCATGAGCACCGCCACCCTCTCTCCCGCCTTTACCCCGACCCGCACCGCGCGCACCGGCCAGACGGCCCGCCCCGCGCGGTCGTCCGTGCGGTTGACGCGCCGAGGTCGACTCGTCGTCCTCGCTGCCGCCCTGGCCTTCGCCCTGTTCGCGGGCTTCTTCCTCAGCTCGGTCGCCGTCGGCACCGACGAGGCCGGCCAGGCGCCCGCCACCGAGATCGTCATGGTCGAGCCCGGGCAGAGCCTGTGGAGCATCGCCTCCGAGCTCACCGACAGTGGCGACGTCCGCACCACCATGCGCGAGATCGAGCGGCTCAACGCCCTCGACACCGTCGCCATCTCCGCGGGGCAGAAGCTCCGCGTGCCGGTCAGCAACGACTGACCTTCTAGTTTTCCGCCAGCCGACTCGACCCCGGCTGGCGGGACCGGGGAAGACAAGGGGCGGGCCCATCGGGTCCGCTCCTTGCGGCATTTCAGGGTCGTTGTCGCAGTGCGATGCGGTGCGGTGCGAGCTGAGTCACCCGGTGACGCAACTCCCAGCGGGGACCCAGGTGGTCCGCGATGTGCGCTCGGGGGTCGGAGGGAAACTCAGCGGACGAGCTGTGGCGTGGCCTCGAGAACGGCGACATCGACGGGTGCGCCGGTGATCGCCACGGTGCCGTCCACGGGGCGCCAGTCGGGCTGGCCGACGACCTTGAACTGTGCCGACCAGGTGGTGTCGACGCTGAGCTGTAGGCCCGTGGACGGCTTGGCGTAGGTGTGGGTGATGAGCTCGGCCAAGTTGGCGCCCTCGGTCCAGGCTTTGCCGGGAGTGCTTGTCGTCTGGCTGGTGCCGTCGCCGTGCTGCCAGATGAACTGGCTGGGCCAGACCTCGAGCAGGACGTCGATGTTGACGCGGTCGAGGTGCACCGGGATCTGGTGGCGCTCCGCGCTGGTGGAGAGGATCGTCGGGAGGTTCACCAAGGTCTCGCCGCCCGGAGGCTGGACGTTGATCGTGGACTCGGGGAGGGCGACCTTCTCGAAGGCCTTGAGCACTTCCGCCGGGATGTCGACGGTCGCGGTTGGAGTCGTGGTCGCCGTGGGCGGCGGGTCTTGCGGGCACTGGTCGTAGGTGCCGAGGGTGGCGCCCGTGACGGCTTCGATCATGGTCCATGTGATCGGAACAGATCCATCGGAGCATCGATTGGGGGTCACACAACCCACACCGCTGTATGTATCGCAGGACAGATCGCCTTGCTTCCATATGACGCTCGGAGTCTCGGCGGTGCTATCCCCGATGCTCGTTGAAATGTCTGACGTGCCCGATCCCTGGCTCTGCATTGAGTCGTTGTTCGCTGCCCCTGCAAGTTCGAGGGCGCCGAGGTCGTCGTTGGGAGATGCCGTCACAGTTGGGCTCGGGGTCTCGGTCGCGAATGCGGCTCCGGGTGTTCCCAGCGTGAGCAGGACCGTGGCCCATGTCGCAGCCAATCTGCGGCTCATGCCGCGGCCCAGTTCGCGATGTGCCAGCCGTCCTGACCGCGAACCACCTCGTAGCGCAGGGTGCCAGACCCCGCATCGTAAGTGCGATCAAGATTGCCGGCGCCCGTCACGACCTGCGCAGTGTGCTCGGTGATAACAGTCAGGTAGTAGATGGATGTGTCGTCATCTACCCGTCGGCGACCCGTTGCCTGTGCTGATCGCACCGTGTAGTTGCCACCAGAGCTCTCCCCTCCGCGTTCGTAGATTGCGTCCACAAACTCCACGGCACCGTTGCAAGCCCTGCAGGTCCGCAATCCGAGGTCACCAAGACCCGATGTGTCACCGGTGGCCTGGGCGTAGTTGACGTAGTCGTAGTAGTGCTCCACGAACGCGGCAGCCGCCTCCTTCCCATCCCCCTCAGCCTCAGGCGGAAGCGTCGGCTCCGCCGGCCCCGTGTCCGTCTCCACCGCCGAGGGCGACGACGTGGGATCCGGCATCTGCGGCGTCGGCCCGTCCTCCGAGCACCCCGCGAGCAGGAGTGGCAGGACGCACGCGGCCGCGAGCGATCGGCGTACACGACCAGAATTCATGAAGACCTTCTTTCCCGAGAGCACCGGATCCATGCCCGAGCACGGCCGGCGAATCCAAAACTAGGGGAGTCGCGCCCGGAGATCGACCCTCAGTTCTGGGGCTGTGGACGACGATGCGAGAGCGCGGGGGAGTACGTTCTCGCCACCCCCTTCGCCGAGAGGCCGGACCATGCGCCCCTGCACGCTCGCTGCCCTGCTCGTGCCCGTCGTGCTGGCGGTCCCGCAGACCATCGCGCCTGTCGCCGCCCAGTCCGCGACTTACGCCGACGCAGCGGCTCGAGCCACGCACCGGTCTGCGAGCGCTGAGCAGAGC